>JBLMYG010000264.1:0-9224 GCA_050258155.1 Acidithiobacillales bacterium | reverse complement strand
TCGCCTCGCTCGCCGATCGTCGCACGGTGGTGGACCTTCGCCGACCAGCCGGTGGACGCGAAGCTCGTCCTTCAGAGGCTGGACGAGGCCCTCGCCCTCCGGGCCGCCGTCGTCCCGCCGGAGACGGATGGCTACCGCGTCGTGAACGCCGAAGGGGACTTTCTCCCGGGTCTCGTCGTCGACCGGTACGGCGGAATTCTCGCCACGCAGGCCGCCACGGCCGGGACGGAGAGGGCGCGGCCCCTCTGGCTACCTGCCCTCGTCTCCCGCTTTCCCGGCGCCACGATCCTTCAGAAGAACGGCCTTCCCTCCCGGGCGGCCGAGGGACTCGTTACGAAAGACGAGCTTCTGGCCGGGGCCGAGGTCCCCTCCCGAGCGGCGTTTCGTGAACGGGGGTTGGCGTTCGTGGCGGATATTGCGGGCGGACAGAAGACCGGCTTCTTTCTCGACCAGCGGGAGAACCGCGACCTGATCCGCCGGCGCGCCGCCGGACGGAGGATTCTGGACCTCTTTTCCTACTCGGGGGCCTTCGGCGTCGCCGCTCTCGCGGGCGGCGCCGTATCGGTGACGCACGTGGACAGCTCGGCGGCGGCGCTCGACCTCGCGCGGGAGAATCACGAGGCAAACTCCCAGAGCGCGGCCTCCTTCGTCGTCGCCGACGTCTTCGAGGATCTTCGGGCGCGGGCGGCGGCCGGAGAAACGTGGGATCTCGTCGTGACCGACCCGCCCGCTTTCGCAAAGAGACGAAGTGACGTCGAGCGCGCCTGCCGTGCGTACAAGGACGTGAACCGCCTCGCCCTGAAGCTCCTCGCGCCCGGGGGCCTCCTCCTCGCCTGCTCGTGCTCGGGGCCGGTCGCGGCGGGCCTCTTCCAGAAGGTCCTCTTCGCAGCCGCGCTCGACGCGGGGGTGCCGGCCCGCATTCTCGAGAAGCGGGGGGCAGGCCCCGACCACCCGGTCTCGGTCGACTGCCCGGAGGGCGAGTACCTGAAGGCATTTCTCCTGGCGCGCGGCGGATCGCCGTGAGACGTGTCGCCCTCGTGGGACCCGTGCCACCGTGGCGGAGCGGCATCGCGGACCAGGACGAGAGGCTTCTGCGGGCGCTCCAGCGACTCGGAGCCGAGCCGGTCGTCGCGACGTTCTCGCGGATGTACCCGCCGTTCCTCTACCCGGGGAGAGCGGACCGGGGCGACGAATCGGTGCCGGCGGGACTCGGCGAGGTCCACGAGATTCTGGACGGCTGGAACCCCTTCTCCTTCGTCGCAGCCGCCCGCTTTCTGGCCGCGCGCGGCGCAGATCTCGTCCTCGTCCCGTGGTGGACCGCCTGGTGGGCGCCTCACACGCTCCTGCTCCTCTCGGCGCTCGGAGCCGAGCGGCCCTCGGCGGTCCGCCTCCTTCTCTGCCACAACGTCTGGGACCACGAGACCGGCCCGCTCCGGGCGGCCCTCACGCGGGCCGTCCTTCGGCGGGCCGACCGGCTCGTGGTCCAGAACGCTCGCGCAGAGGCCGAGCTTCGCGCCGAGCTTCCGGAGAAGCCGGTCGCCCTTCTGCCGCATCCGTCGGAGCCGCGGGTGATCCTCCCCGATCGGGAGGAGGCGCGCGCCCGCCTCGGCGTCCCGTCGGACGCCGCGGTCTTCCTCTTCGCCGGAATCCTCCGCCGGTACAAGGGTTGGGACCTGCTCCTCGAGGCATTCCGGAAGGTCCACCGCGAGGAGCCGTCGGCCCTGCTCGTCCTCGCGGGAGAGCCGTGGGGCGACGCCGAACGCCTCGCGGCCGAAGCGGAAGAGGCGGCCCGAGCGGCGAGCCGTTTCTCGCGGCAGCGGCCGGCCTTTGCGGGAGTCCGCCTCGAGCTGCGTTACCTCTCCGAGGAGGAGCGCTCTCTCTGGTTTGCCGCGTCGGACGCCGTCGTCTGTCCGTACCGCCACGCGACTGGGTCGGGGAGCGCGGCGGACGCGCTCGCTCACGGACGTCCGGTGATCGGAACACGCGTGGACGGGCTCGTGGACGTCGTCGAGGAGGGCGTCTCGGGGCTCCTGGTCCCGCCCGAGGACGCGGAAGCGCTGGCGGAGGCGATGCGCCGCTTCGTCCGGGAGAGGCTCGGACCGCGCCTCTCGGCCGGCGCAGCGGTCCGCGCCGCGGCCTTCCATCCGGACGTCCACGCGCGGCGCCTCCTCGCGTTCGGGGGCGCGGTGCCGTGACGTCGCGTTGATACACTTCGAAGGGCATGGAGGGGCGGACCAAGATCTTCCGGGACCGGGTCGTTTCGCTCGACCAGACGCAGGAGCTCGGCGAGCGGCACCTCGAGATCCTGACGTCCATCGTCGCCGAGGCGCTTCCGGAGTTCGGCCTGAAGGAGCATGGCCTCGACCACGAGCCGGACGTCTACGTCCTCGTCCTGGAGCACACCGTTTCGGGTGCGGCGAAGCGGGTGGCCTTCACCCGGATGGTGCTCGCCGACGTGGGCCGCGTCCCTGCGATCGCCGAGAACCGGAACGCTCCCGTGCGCGGACGGATGGTGGAGCTGATCCGCTCCCGCGGCTCCCGCCCCGAGATTCTCGTGGGTGTCCGCGATCTCCTGACGGAGGAGGAGGTGGCCGAGGCGGCCGCCGTCGAGGCGGAGTGGCGGAAGAAGAACGAGGCGCTCCTCGCCGCGAAGCGCGCCGAGGAGGAGCGCCGGGAGCGGGAACGGCAGCGGAAGGCGCAGGAAGAGGAAGTGCGTCGGCGCGCCCAGCGCGAATGCCAGGAAAGGGAGAATCGGGAACGGGCCGCGGCTCCGCCTGCGGGTGTGCCGGCAGGGGGCCGGCCCGGCCGGGGAGGCCGCCGCCGGCGGGGACGTGGATCCCACGCAGGAGGGTCACCGGCCGCCGGAGCGCGGCCGGCCCCGGCGCCGCTCTCCGGCGGGGGGACCCCGGCTCCGGCCCCGCAGTCGCCCGGAACCGGCGGCGGGCGGCGCCGACGCCGTCGCGGCCGGCGGGGCGGCGGAGGCGGGGGGCCGCAGGCTCCCGCGCCGGAGAGGCCAGAATAGAGAAATGAGACCTGACCCCATTTCCGCGCTGATCGAGAATCCCGAGGTCGACCATCGCACGCTCTACCGTCTTCCCTGGTCTCTGCCGGACAACGCCATCTCCTGGCTGGAGCCGACCTCCGCCTGCAACCTCAGGTGCGACGGCTGCTATCGGGAGAACGTCCCGGGGGGCCACAAGAGCCTCGAGGAGGTGCGCGAGGAGATCCGCCTCTTCCGGCGGATGCGGAACTCGGACGGGATCTCGATCGCCGGCGGGGATCCGCTGATGCACCCGGACATCCTCGAGATCGTCCGGTTCGTCGCCGAAAACGGGATGAAGCCGATCGTCAACACGAACGGGGCGACGCTGACCATGGAAAGCCTCCGGGAGCTGAAGAAGGCGGGGGCCGTCGGTTTCACGTTTCACATCGACAGCAAGCAGGGGCGGCCGGGCTGGAAGGACAAGGACGAGCTTCAGCTGAACGAGCTCCGCCTCCGGTACGCGGAGATGCTCGCGGAGGTTGGCGGCCTCTCCTGTGCCTTCAACGCCACGGTCTACGACGACACGCTCCGGTACGTCCCCGAGCTGACGGAGTGGGCGGCCCGGCACATCGACATCGTCCAGGTGATGGTCTTCATCCTCTTCCGTGCGGCGGTGCCCCAGCTTCCGTTCGACTGGTACGTCGGCGGGAGGAAGATCGACCGGGAGTCCCTCTACTACAGCGAGAACGGTATCCGGCGCGTCGACCTGAAGGCGCCGGAGGTCGTGGCCCGGATCAGGGAGCGCGACCCCGACTTTTCACCCTCTGCCTACCTGAACGGAACCGAGACGCCCGACTCCTTCAAGTGGCTCCTGACGGGGCGGATCGGGGCGCCGGGTCGGGTCTACGGCTACGTCGGGCCGCGGTTCGTCGAGACGATGCAGACGGGCAGCCACCTGCTGACCGGCAAGTACCTCGCCTACGCCCGACCCGAGCTGACGGCAAAGGGGCGGACCATGCTCCTCTTCTCCCCGATCGACAGGGGGATCCGGGGGACGGCGGCGCGGTTCCTGAAGGCGGCCCTGAAGAACCCGCTGCGCCTGTTCCAGCGGCTCTACTATCAGTCGGTGACGATCATCCAGCCGGTCGACTTCCTGGAGAGTGGCCAGCAGAACATGTGCGACGGGTGTCCCGACATGACCGTCTGGGATGGCCAGCTCGTCTGGTCCTGTCGGCTCGAGGAGCTGAAGGCGTTCGGGACCTGGGTCCGGACCGTTCCGAACGAAGAGACGGTGGCCGCGTCGTCGTCGCCACGGGAGGACAGGGTCTCTTCGGCGGCCCGCTGACGCTCACCGCCGTCCTCCAGCCGTGGACAGAGAGAAAGAGACTCTTCATTCCGGAGACCCTTGGCACCGGCCAGCCGGGGGCCACGACGTGGCGGGTCGGCTTTGTTTCTGGTTCGTCACGTCCGGGCGTGAGCCTGCGCTGCCTCGACCGGCACCAGGCGGAGGCGCGCCTCCTGCGGGCTCGAGGCAAGGAGCTCGACGCGCCGCCTCTGCGATGGCTCGCCGGCAATCACGAACTCCACGATGAAGCCTCCCGGCCTCCGACAGAGTCTCTCGAACCACTGGACGAGCGGACCGAGAAGCGCCCCGGAGAGGCGCCGTGTCAGCGCCGGGCGATCGCCGTAGAACGTCCGAACGTATGCGCCACGGCTGTCTGCCCCGACAGTCACTTCCGTGGCCGAGAAGCGGAGAGCCTCCGCGACCAGCCCGCGCCCGAGCCTGTCGACCGAGTCCGGAGGCGCGGGGGGCTCCGGGCCGGCGGCGGCGAGCGTCCCGGGCGCCGGGCCGATCCGTGGCGGCGGCGGCGGCGGCGCCCCCTTCTCGAACCATTCGAGAAGATCCTCCAGGACCGGGTCCGGCGTGACGAACAGGTTGACGTTGAATCCGGTCTCCTCGCCGAGAACCTTTGCGAGGACGACGTTTCGGGGGTCGGAGACGGCGACGTGAAGGACCTTCCCTTCGTGCCGGAAAGGAAGGGCGCGCAAGCGGCGCCGTTCCGCCGCCCCCAGCGCTGCGACGACGTCGGGGTCGGCCGCCACGAGCTCCTCGCGGACGGCGGCCGGGAGGCCGTACGTCCGGGAAAGGGCCGAGGCGAACACCTCCTCCGGGACGGCGCCGGTGGTCAGAAGAGCCCGCTCGATCGTCCCCCCGTGCTCGCGCCGCCAGGTCGACGCGCGGCCGAACCGGCGGACCGTCAGCTCGCCCGCCTCGACCAGGGCGTCTCCGACTCCAAGGTGCTTCGATTTCATCTCTGCGGTTTCCGGGGGCGCCGAGTTTACCGTCGGGGAAAGTAGTCCCGCCAGCGCCTGTCCACGAGGGCGCAGGTGGCGGGGTCGGCCTCGACCTCGGCGGGCATCCAGGGCTTGACGCGCGCGTCGATCACGACGGGCGGTGAGAGGGCGACGTGGTTCCGGACGATCTCCTTTCTCGCATGAAGGTCGGCTCCTGGCTCGAAGCGGGTGAAGACGCGCCAGAGGAACGAAGCCTCGTCCGCGGCCGTCCGGACGGCGTCGTCGGCGAGGACGACGAGGGGCCAAGCGGCGACGGCAGGATCCCCGGCGAGGCGCTCCGGAAAGTCGCGATCCTCGGGGAAGGAAGGGCCCTCGACGACGAGGGCGCCGGGAGCGAAGGCGATGGCGGCCCGGGCGCCCGCGGCAAGGCTCCCGCGCCACTCCGCCGGGAGGTCGCGGATCTTCTCCCCGAGGCCGACCAGCACCCCCTTCGATCCCTCGTTGACCCGCGGTCCGGTGTAGTCGAGGGTGTCCATCGAAAGATTGGAAAAGACGAACAGATCGGTCTCGAACCGGCACCGTTCGAGAAGATGGACGAGAAGGCCCCGGAAGTCGCGCAGGTTCCGCCGGGCGTCCGTCAGGAGGAGGAACTTCGTCAGCGAAAGCTGTCCTTCGCCCAGGATCCGGAAGGCCGAGCTCATCGCTTCGCGCCCGTACCGGTCCTTCACCACGGCCGCCGCGAGGGAGTGGAAGCCCGTTTCGCCGTAGCTCCAGAGATCCAGAACGGCCGGCATCAGGAGCGGGAAGAGAGGCGCCAGGAGCTCTTCGACGTACTCGCCGAGGAAGAAGTCCTCCTGTCGCGGCTTGCCGACGAGGGTGGCCGGGAAGATGGCGTCGCGGCGGCGTGCAACGCGCGAGACCTCGAGGATCGGGTAGTCGTGGGCGAGGGAGTAATAGCCGTAGTGGTCGCCGAAGGGGCCCTCGGAACGCCGGACGTTCGGAGGCACCGATCCCGTGATCGCGAACTCGGCGGTCGCGACGAGAGGATGCGGGTGGCCCGGGAGGCGTGCCACCCCGAGCTTCTCCCCGAGCAGCAGCGAGGCGAGGAGGATCTCCGGGAGCCCTTCAGGAAGCGGCGTGATCGCCCCGAGGGTCAGGGCGGGCGGTCCGCCGAGGAAGACCGTGAGCGGCAGCGCCTCGCCCCTCTCCTCCGCCACGTGGTAATGAAAACCGCCCCCCTTCCCGATCTGCCAGTGGACGCCAAGGGTCCGATCATCGTGGACCTGCATCCGGTAGACGCCGAGGTTCGACTCGACATGTCCGGACCGGTCCGTGAGTTCGGTGGCAGGCTTTTCCGAATAGACGAGCGGAAGCGTCAGGAACGGCCCGCCGTCGCCGGGCCACGTCGTCAGAGCGGGGAGGGTGTTCAGGTCGAAGCGCTCCTCGACGACCTCGGTCACCGGCGCGTTCGGTGTGCGCTTCGTCCCGACCCTCGCCGCCCGCACGAGGAATGAGCGGAAGCTCCAGAGGTTCGCCGCCGTCGGCGGGAGGAGCTCCGTCGCCGCGCGCGCGGCCGTCTTCATGAACTCCGAAGGGCGCGTCCCGAAGGCCAGCTCGATCCGCTTCTTCGTTCCGAAAAGGTTGGTTACCAAGGGGAATCGGGAGCGCCTGGGGTTCCGGAAGAGAAGCGCTGGCCCCCCCTTCGCGATGACCCGGCGGTGGATCTCGGGAATCTCGAGCTTCGGGTCCACTTCGGCGGTCACCTCGACGAGATCTCCTTCCCGCCGAAGGGCGGCGAGGTACTCGCGGAGGTCGCGCACGCGCGGAGGTTACTTCACGCCGCCGCTGAAGTGCCTCGGGAGTGGCGTCAGCCCCGTGACGTCGGTGCGTCGTCCGGCCGTCCGTCAGAACGGGCGGAGGACCTCCAGGCCCGGCACGGTGACGAAGCTCCCGTCCAGGGTCCAGATCTCGGAAGCTCCGTTGTCGAAGGCTGTCAGGGCGATCTCCAGGTCGAAGATCCTCGGCCCACGGACCTCCAGACGAGAAGCGAGAGCCAGAAGGCGCTCGCGAAACTTCTCCCCGGGCATCCAGATCCGGCCGCCGGCCTCCTCGGTCAGCGCGTCGAAGAATGCGCGTGCCTCTGCCAGCGTCGAGGCACGTCCGCTCGCGGCCGGGTGCGTGACGACGCTCCAGAACTCGACGACGCTTCTAATGGCGATGCCCCAGCCGCGAGGATCCCGCCGCGCGCGCTCGAGGGTCCGGAGCGCCGCGCGGTGCTCGGGGACCCGGGCCCGGTGGGCGTAGACGAGGAGGTTCGTGTCGACGGCGATCACGGTTCGCGACGAATGAACCGATACATCGCCTCACGATCCGACATGTCCAGGCCGGGAGGGAGTCCGCCCGCCACGGTGACCCAGCGAACCCGTCGGCTTCGAGACGGGCGCTGAGCGGGCTGCGCCAGCTCCCGGCGCAGGCCCCGGGAAAGGATCTCCTTGAGCGAGGTCCGCGTCTCCGCGGCCCGCTTCTTCGCCGCGATCAGGAGCTCGTCCGGCAGCTCGACGGTCGTCTTCATACAGGAACCCATATTACCGTATTCCCGTATCCCTGGCCGGACCACGTCCTTGTCGATTGGCGCGGGGACTTCAGGCGGACTCGATCGTGCGAACGATCTCGAGGAACTGGCGGAGCGGGCCGAGACGCCCCAGCGCGTCGACGGCGCGCTCGAGATCGAGAGTGACGTACTCGTGAACGAGGACGTTCCTGAATCCGGGGAGTCTCTCGAGCTCGTGAACCAGCTCCGGCGGGAAGCGGCCGTCCCCTGCCAGGCGCCGGATGGCTTCCGTGTAGTCCTCGAATCTCTCGCCGCGCCGTGCCGCGAGCTCGCCGGCCACGTCGATGACGAGCTGGCAGACCGTCAGGAGCGAGAAGAGGACGTCGTTGTGAAGGGAGAGATCGCGGCGGAGATCACCGGCATCCCGGACCCGCCGCCGCAGCTCGTCGAGGTGGTCCAAATGGCGCCTGAGTTCCGCGAGGCGCTCCACCAGGTAGGTCATCGCGCCAGGGCTTCCAGCTTGAGCCGGCGCGTCCGCCTGAGAAACGGCTCCAGATCGGCGGCGCGGAGCTGCACGTCCCGCCGATAGGCGTGGTCGGCTTCGGGATCGGCGCAGAAGACGCGCCGGCCGTCGAGCACGACCCGGCAGCCGAGATGAGGGGGGGCGTCGTTGAGGACCACAATGTCGACCGGACGACCTCCCAGCCGTCGCGGCAGAGCACCCGCCAGCCTCACGCGCTCCTCGAACCGTTGCCCCCGATCGAGCTTCCAGGAGAGGAGAACGCCGACATCGACATCACTCTCGCGGTGGGCGCGCCCCGCCGCGTGGCTCCCGAAAAGGTAGGCCGAGCTGACGTGCTGGCCCGCCAACTCCTCCAGCGCGCGCTCCAGTGCTCCCGCCACATCCAGCGCGGAGGCCTCCGGATCGGCGATCGGCTTCATCGAAGCCAGCCTAGCACGCGAGGTACGGCCTGGCGCAGCGCGGTCGCGTCTCGTTCCATGGGCCCCTCAGGTTCGTTTTTCCGATGGAATTCCATGCCGGCCGCGGCCCGGATACGGTCGTCGAAGGCTGACTCCGCCGGCTCGTTCTTCAGGGGCCGGAACAACTCAATCCCTCCGCTTTTCCCGCTCCTCCCTGAGAATCTCGAGCTCGGCGACGGCTTCCAGATCCTTCGCTCGTCCGGCGGCCGTCTTCACCTCGATCAGTTTGTCGATTCCGAGGCAGAGGCACGGAATTCCGAAGACGACGAGCCGGTCGCAATGGGGCTCGAGATCCGTATACCCCCCTCCACCGGCGATCTCTCCGAAGAGATCGAGGTCTCCGAGCCGCGTCGTCAGGGTGAAGTTGAGCCCGTGCCTCAGCGTGGCCGCGTCGGGACGGAACGGGAGGGCCGG
>JBLMYG010000263.1:0-5111 GCA_050258155.1 Acidithiobacillales bacterium | reverse complement strand
GCGATGTCGTCGGCTCAGTGGGGCGCTCTGATGCAGGGGGACGAGGCGTACGCGGGGAGCCGGTCGTTCTACCGCTTCCGCGACGTGGTCAGGGACCTGACCGGCTACGCGCACATCATTCCGACGCACCAGGGGCGGGCCGCCGAACGGATCCTGTTCCACACGATCCTGAAGCCAGGGCAGATCGTCCCGAACAACAACCACTTCGACACGACGCGCGCCAACGTCGAGGTGGAGGAGGCCGAGGCGCGCGACCTCGTCATCCCGGAGGGGAAGGTCCCGGCCGCGCTCCACCCGTTCAAGGGGAACATGGACCTCGCGGCCCTGGAGCGGACCCTCGAGAAGGAGGGGGCCCGCGTCCCCCTCGTCATGGTCACCGTGACGAACAACTCGGGGGGTGGGCAGCCGGTCTCCATGGAGAACCTCCGCGCCGTCCGCGCCCTCTGCGACCGGTATCAGAAGCCCTTCTTCCTCGACGCCTGCCGCTTCGCCGAGAATGCCTATTTCATCAAGCTCCGCGAGCCGGGCTGGGCGGAGAAGAGCCCGAAGGCGATCGCGCAGGAGATGTTCTCGCTGGCCGATGGGTGCACGATGTCGGCCAAAAAGGACGGCCTTGCCAACATCGGCGGCTTCCTCGCGATGAACGACGACACGTGGGCCGAGCGCTGCCGGAACCTCCTGATCCTGACCGAGGGCTTCCCCACGTACGGCGGCCTCGCCGGGTACGACCTCGAGGCGATCGCGCGAGGCCTCGAGGAGGTCGTCGAGGAGCCGTACCTGAAGTACCGGCTCCGCTCGACCGAGTACCTTGCCGACAAGCTGGACGAGGGGGGCGTCCCGATTTTGAAGCCGGCCGGGGGACACGCCGTCTACCTCGACGCCCGGGCGCTCCTGCCGCAGATCCCGCCGCTGTCGTACCCCGGCATCGCCCTCGTCAACGCGCTTTATGTCGAAGGCGGCATCCGCGGTGTCGAGATCGGGACGGTCATGTTCGGCCTCCACGCGGACGGAAGCGAGACGCCGGCCACGATGGACCTCGTCCGCCTCGCCATCCCGCGCCGCGTCTATACGCAGTCTCACATCGACTACGTGGCCGAGGTCGTCGTGTCGGTCGCGAAGAAGAGGGACCAGCTCCGGGGCTACCGGATCACCTCGGCCCCGAAGGTCCTCCGCCACTTCACGGCGACGTTCGAGCCGGGCCCGGCCTGACCTCGCATCCCCGAAAAGCGATATAAACGGGGCGCACCCGTTCCGGGCAGAAACCGAGAACGAGACGCAAAGGAGCCTGCGATGGGAGAGAAAGTCAGTTTCAGGTCGAATGGCCACACCGGCGAGGGATACCTCGCGAAGCCGGCCTTCGGGAAAGGCCCCGCGGTCGTCGTCATCCAGGAGTGGTGGGGGCTCGTCCCACACATCATGGACCTCTGCGACCGCTTCGCGAGGGAAGGTTTCGTGGCCATAGCCCCCGATCTCTTCCACGGGAAGACGACGACGGCCCCGGACGAGGCCGGGCGGCTCCTGATGGAGCTGGACGTAACGCGCGCGGGAACAGAGATCGCCGGCGCCGCCGACTACGCCCTCTCGCGGCCCGAGTGCTCCTCGAAGAGCTTTGGCGTCGTCGGCTTCTGCCTCGGGGGCGCTCTCGTGCAGTACGCCGCCACGAGCAACCCGAAGGTCGGCGCGGCTGTCAGCTTCTACGGCGGCTTCAAGAAGGTGCCGCTCAAGTGGGAGAACCTGAAGGCGCCGATCCTCCTCATTTACGGCGAGCTGGACGAAGGGGTCCCGGCGTCCGAGGCCGCGCCGCTCGAGAAGAAGCTGAAGGAGCTGGGCAAGACGGTGGAGACCGTCATCTACCGGGGCGCCCCACACGGCTTCTTCAACGACTCGCGTCCCACCCAGTACCGGGAGGAGTGCGCCCGGGACGCCTGGAAGCGGACGCTGGAGCTTTTCCGCGCGAACGTGAAGTGAAGGTTCACCGGACCGTCTGCAACCGCGACTGCCCCGACGCCTGCGGCCTTCTGGTGACCGTCGAGGACGGGGTGGTCACGCGGGTCGGCGGCGACCCTGCCCACCCGGTCACGCAGGGCTTCATCTGCTCGCGAACCATGCAGTTTCCAGCCCGGCAGAACTCCCGGGACCGGATCACGGCGCCGCTCAGGAGGACCGCCTCGGGATTCGTCGCCGTGAGCTGGGAGGAGGCCCTCGGCGAGATCGCGGAGCGGCTCTGCGCCATCCGCGACGAATCGGGCCCGGCAGCGATCCTCCACTACCGTTCGGGCGGGTCGCTCGGCCTCCTGAAATACGTCGTCGACCGGTTCTGGGAGCTCTTCGGGCCGGTCACCGTCAAGAGCGGAGACATCTGCTCGGGGGCGGGGGACGCGGCACAGGAGACCGATTTCGGGCACGAGGACTCGCACGATCTCTTCGACCTCGAAAGCTCGCGGAACATCCTCCTCTGGGGGAAGAACCCGTACGTCTCGAACGTCCACCTCCTCCCCCTCCTGAAAGACGCAAAGCGGAGAGGCGCCCGGATCGCCCTCATCGACCCGGTTCGGCACAAGACAGCCACGCTCGCCGACCCTGTCGTCATGCCGCGCCCCGGCGGCGACTTTCACCTCTCCCTTGCCCTCGCCGCGCGCCTCTTCGAGACGGAGCGGGCCGATCCCGAGGCGGCCTCTTTCTGCGACCACCTCGGAGAGTTCCGCGAGCTCGCCCTGTCGAAGGGAAGCGCGGGCTGGGCGCGCGAGGCGGACGTGGCCGGTGGCGATGTCGATGCGCTCGCAGCGATGCTCGCGGACCGCCCCTGCTCGATCCAGGTCGGGTGGGGGATGGCGCGGCGAATGAACGGCTCGGCCATCGTCCGAGCCCTCGACGCGCTCGGCGCCGTCAGCGGGAACATCGGCATTCCGGGCGGCGGCGTCTCGTTCTATTTCAAGCGGCGCGGCGCGTTCGACGTCTCGGTCCTCGAGAAGAGCCCGCCCCGGAGGATCTCCGAGCCGCTCCTCGGCGCGGGGATCCTCGGCGCGGAGAATCCGCCGGTCAGGGCCGTCTGGGTGACCGCCGGGAACCCCGTCGCTATGCTCCCCGACGCGGCGACCGTCGCCAGGGCCCTGGAGACGCGGGAGCTGGTCGTCGTCGTCGACTCGTTCCTGACCGACACGGCACGGCGAGCACATTTCGTCCTTCCGACGACGACGCTCGTCGAGGACGACGACCTCCTCGGTGCCTACGGCAATCACTGGATCGGGGCTTCGACCCCCACCCTTTCGCCGCCCGAGGGCGTCCTCTCGGATCTGGAGATCGTGCAGCGTCTGGCAGCGACGATCGACGAGAAGAGAGGAGAGAGCGACGGAGGAATCTCTTCGAAGGTGAGAGGGACCGCCCGAGAGTGGAAGGAGCGGATGCTTTCGAAGGTCGCACCGCTTGGGATCACGGCCACGAGACTCGAGCGCGAATCGGTCCGCAACCCTTTCGCAGAAAAGGTGCTCTTTGAAAGCCGTCGATTTCCGACGCCGTCCGGGAAGATGAACCTCGTCTACGACCTGCCCGTTTCACCGCCCGACGAGCCCGGATTCCCCCTCTGGCTCTTCTCGAACTCGACGGAAAAATCGCAAAGCTCGCAATGGGCAGGGCCCGAGCCGGAGATCCTGACGGCCACGTGCCACCCGGACGCCGCGAATGGATGCAGAGACGGTGAGGTGGTCGAGGTCGAGAGCGCGATCGGCCGGATCCAGGCTCGGCTGAAGCTGGACGACACGCAGCGCCGCGACGTGGTCATCGTCCCCAAGGGGGGCCACTTCGACCACGGAACCTCGGCCAACGCCCTCATCCGCGCCCGGACGACCGATGCCGGAGAAGGCGCCGCCTACCAGGACTGCCGCGTCCGCATCGTGAGAGCCGCCCCGGCTTGAGAGAAGCCTGGGGGTCCGGGGGCGCGCGAAGCCAAGCCCCCGGCGAGCATCGTCGCGGCAGAACGCCAGTTCCCCACCTCGAACGAGTCGAGCTCCTCACGGACGATCGCGCCGTCCCCGACGGCGACGATGCGGAGACGCCCGGTGCCGAGATAGATCCCCGAGACGCGCCTCACGTCGGCCTTCGTCACGGCCGCGAGGGACTCGACGGTCCGGCCGATCTCCGACGGCGGAAGGCCCAGGATCCAGAGCCGCGCCAGTTCGTCCGCGAGGCCCGGCCCGGTCTCGAGCGCGATCGCCTTGAGGCCAGCGAGGACCCGCCGCGCCCGCTCCATCTCCTCCTCCGTCGGCTCCGTCGTGGACATCCGCCCCATCTCGTAGAGGATCTCGTTGAGGGCCGCGCCGGTCACCTCGTTGCGGACTGTTGCGCGGGTGCGCACGGTCCCCCGCGCCGCGAGCCACTGCACGCCGGCCCCCGGCGAGTAGGTGTAGCCCTTCTCCTCCCGGAGGTTCTGGACGAGCCGGGAAGTGAACGTGCTGCCGTAGATCGCCATGGCGAGCTCGAGAGGGTGCGCGTCGCCGCTGGTGCGGAGCGGCCCCGCCGTGCCCGCGAGGAAAAACGTCTGAACGGAGCCGGGCCGGTCCACGACGTCGATGGTCCGGCCATCCCCCGGAGGCACGGCCTCGGGGACCTGAGCTGGGGCGGCGCCCGATCCGCTCCAGCCTCCGAAGAGGCGCTCCGCCTCGGACCGGACCGCGGCCGTCCCGACGTCGCCCACGACGAGGAGGAGTGAACGTTCCGGCCGCAGCCGGCGCCGGCTCTCCTCGAGGAGACGCCCGTGCGTGACACCCTCGATCGCGGCGGGCGTCGGCGCGATGACGCCGTATGGATGGCTCCCGAAGATCGACTTCGCGAAGGCTCGCGCGGCGACGAAGGAGGGCTCCGACTCGTCGGTCTCGAGGCGCTCGAGAGCAAGGGACTTGACCCGTGCGACCCCCTCTCCCGGGAAGGAAGCGTTCCGCGCGGCGTCGGCCACGAGGTCGAAGAGGAGCGCCGACTTCGCGGCGAGGCCCGACGCGGCGAGGGTCAGGGCGTCGGGGCCGGCGACGGTCGTGAGGTCGCCCCCCGCTTCCTGGACGGCGGTGGCGAGCTGCGCGCCGCTCCGCGACGTCGTTCCTTCCTTGAGCGCCTCCGCCATG
>JBLMYG010000262.1:0-6448 GCA_050258155.1 Acidithiobacillales bacterium | reverse complement strand
GTCGGCCTCGCCGACGAGGGCCAGGGCGAACTCCGAGAGGAACCGCTCGCGGTCGGCGCGAAGCCGGGCCGCGTCCCCCGAATGCCGCGGATGGGGCCTGTCCGGCATCGTGATGTCAGATTACGCTTCCCGCCCCGGCCGGCGCCCTTTTCGGAGGAGGGCCTTTCGCCAGGAAGCCGCGGCCTAGCGAGGGAGGAGCGTCGAGAAGATGAGGTAGGGGTTGACCGCGAAAAGACGCGATCCGGTCGCCTCCTGGTTCCGGAAGATGGCGAAGTGGAGGTGCGGTCCGCCGATGACGCGCCCCGTCGCCCCGACCTCGCCGAGGAGCTGTCCCTTCGTGACCCGGTCGCCGGCGTGGAGCCCCTTCTCGTGGACGCGAAGGTGGGCGTAGTAGAACGTGTACCGGCCCGTCAGGTCCCGGAGGTAGACGACCTTTCCGCCGCGGCGGTCCCGCCCGAGCCGCTCGATGACGCCGTCCGCGACCGCCACGACGGGCGTGCCGCGCGGAGCTCCAAGGTCGATGGCGAAGTGCTTCTTCTTTCTCCCGCGCCGGGCCAGGAAGCTGTCGTGGAGCTTCGCCCGGTCGTAGCTCTCGATCGGAAGGGGGAACCTCGTGGCGAAGAGCGTCTCGATCTCGTCGTCAGGGATGGCGACCGGCTTGCCGTCCGACCGCCGCACGACTAGGCCCTGGAGCCGCTCGCGGAGCGACCGCCAGAAGGAGGGCGGCTCCACGGCCTCCTCCCCCCCCTCCTCCTCGTCGTCGTCCTCGTCCAGAACCGCCGGCCCCGCCGCGGGGCCGCGTTCCAGCCACGCCCGGTCGGCCGCGTCGGCCGACGGATAGCACCGGCCGTCCTCCGGATCGCGGGCCGGGCAGGGCGGGGGAAGTGCCGGCGCCCGGTCCGGAGCCGCGTCGAGGGCGACGCCGGGCTCGGCTGGGAGCGACGATTTGGCCGAGTCCCCGGTCGCAGCGTCCAATGCCAGCGCCGCAGGCGCGGCCCATGCCAGAGCGGCGAGCAGGACGGCCGGGAGCGCCCGCCGCATCAGGCCGGTCCGCTCACCCTTTCCAGATACGAGTCGTCACGGGTGTCGATCTTGACGACCGTCCCGGCCTCGACGAACTGCGGCACCTGGACGACGAGGCCCGTCTCGAGCTTCGCCGGCTTGTAGGAGGCCGACGCGGTCGCCCCTTTCATCCCCGGTTCGGTCTCGGTGATCTTCAGGCTGACCGTCGTCGGGAGCTCGACGGAGACGGGGGTCCCGTCGTGGAAATCGACCGTGATGACCGTCTCGGAGAGGAGGTACTTCATCGCCTCCCCGACCACCTCGTCCGGAAGGGTGATCTGGTCGTAGGTCTCCTGGTTCATGAAGTGGTGTCCCGTGGCGTCGGAGTAGAGGTACTGCATCTCGTGCGTGTCGAGCGAGGCCTTCTCGATCCGGTCCTCGGAACGGAACCGATGCTCGTTCATCGCCCCGGAGCGGAGGCTCCTGAGCTTCGCCTGGACGAATCCGCGGAGGTTTCCCGGCGTCTTGTGGAGGACGCTGTGCACGCGGTGAAGCTCGCCGCCATAGATCACGATCATTCCCGGTCGGAGTTCGGTCGCCGAAATCATCCCTGCACCTTCTGCTGCCGTCTCTGGAGCGAGGGAGGCCGGGCCGCCCCCGCGATTCCCGGCACACCTTCGAAAGGCGCAGACAGCCTAACCGACGGCTCGGAAAAAAGGCAAGCGGGGCCCTCGCAGGGCCCCGCTCGCCGGGCTCGATGTCGGGATCAGCGAAGAGCCGGCACGTAGTGCCCGCGGCGGTTCTGCTGCCAGCACTCTTCCTTGGCCGCCATCTCCGTCGGATGCTCGGTGCAGAAGGGGCGCTCCTTGCCGTAGGAGATCGTCTTGATCTGCGCCGGGTCGACACCGCGTGCGACGAGGGCGTCGCGCACCGAGTTGGCGCGGCGCTCCCCCAGGGCGAGGTTGTACTGCCGCGTTCCGCGCTCGTCGCAGTGTCCTTCGATCGTGATGCCGATGGTCGTGTTGTCGCGAAGCCACTTGGCGGCTTCCTCTACGCGCGCGGTCTGGTCCGGCCGGATATCCGACTTGTCGAAGTCGAAGAAGACGTCGTTCAGGTACTTGCCCGCCTCCTCGACGAGGCTCGCAGCCGCGGGCGGCGGCGGCGGGGGCGCCGCAGTGGGCGGCGGCGGCGGGGGGGGCGGCGGCGGCAGGCAGGTGAACTTCGCCGCGCACTGGGCCAGGACCTTCCCCTTCGCGTCCTTGGCCACGGCGGTGACCGTGTGCTCTCCGGGGGAGAGGTCCTTCAGCGTGGTGGACGGCGTCGACTCGCTCCCCGGTATGGTGACGGGCGTTCCGCCGTCCACGGAGACCTCGTAGACTTTGGGCGCGAAGGTGCAGAACGTGGCGGAGAGCGGCGTCAGCTGGACCGGTACGCTCTCCTCGGTGCACTTGAACGTGGCGCCGTCCTTCGGCGACACGAACGCAAAGCCCTTCGAGCAGTCCTTCATCGTGCTCGTGCACGCCGAGAATGTGAGGGCAAGGGCTCCGGCGACGAGGAGCCCGAGGATGCCCGCCCGGTTTCGGTTCGAAGCCATTTTCTTCCTCCTGTGTCAGCTTCCGCTCAGTGTATCCGGTCCGACCCGCCCGCGGGAACCTCCCGGCCGACCGAGACCGGCGTTCCGTCAGGATTCCCGATCGCCCGGTGCGCGGGCGTTGGCTGCGGGAACAAGTTCTTGAGAAGGTTCGCCCAGTTCTCGGGGCTGTAGACTGCGGCGGCCCACGTGATCATCTCCTCGTTCGTGAGCGGGCCGGCCACGGCCGAAGCGGGGGGAGGCGGGTACCCGCCGGGCGACGTGTTCCCGTTGAAGATGAAGGGATACATGTCGGCCTGGGCGATGCTGTTTCCGTAGGTCTCGTTGATGAACTGGATGAGGTCATTCGCGAGGACGGCGTACCCGAGCGATGTCAGGTGCGCGCCGTCGTAGGAGAAGATGCCGCCCAGGTAGGAACCCGTGACGGTGAGGCCGCCGTAGGTCCGTCCGTGCGAAAGAATATCCTTGAGCCAGGCGACCAAGTCGAAGACCTTGTAGCCGGCGGCGGGGGCCTTCGCCTGGAGGGCCGCGTTGATCTCCTGAACCCGTTGGCGGATCGCCGACCACTCGTCAGGCGTGAGGACGACGCCCGGCGAGACGGCGCCCGTTGCAGGGTTCACCGAGTAGTTGTCCGGAAGCGGCTTGTTGCAGTTCGCCTGCCGGGGGTCGGTCGGCGGCAGGATTGCGCAAGGGATGCCGTACCCCGCCTTCAGGTACTGGCCGGCCACAAGAGTCAGGTACGAGCCGACAGGCACGGGGCAGGCAGGTAGGCCTCCGGGGCATCCGCCCGACGATCTGGCGTCATACAGCGCGTAGATCGGGGCGCCGCTCGCCGGATTGACGCCCAGAATCGGCGAAACTGTCGTCACGAAAGGAATAAGAGGGGGGTCTGACAGGTTCAGGACGACCCCTTTTCCCGTTCCCCCCTGCGCGGCCTTCAGCGTATTGAAGATCGTGTCGAGATCTTCGTTGACGGAGGACATTGCCGTCAGAGTGCAGCCGGGTACCCGAGGATTTGGACACTGAACGGCCGTCGCACTCGTGATTGCCGGGTAGATTTCATTGGATCCGATCCAGATCGTCACGAACGTAGGCTTCAGGGAGGCGGCCTGCTGGAGCACCGTCCCCTGTCCCCGGAGCGTCAGGTAGGCGGCACTGGCTTCGGGGGTGGTGGGGTTCGTGGCGACAACGTCGTGGATCTTGAAGCCATCGATGCCGAGGTTGTTGTAGGGGCGCGCAAGCGTGAGGTTGAGCGGCACACCGTCGCTGGGCCAGTTCCCGAAAACCGGGTCGAGGGTGCCCGTGGGTGAGAGGAGGCTCTTCAGGTACATGCAGCCGCCGAGCCCGTGCTCCGAGACGAGAGGCTGCTCGAAGGCGGCGTTCGAGGCCTGCCTCGCGATGACGGCAGGATAGGAGTCGCGCTGGCCGTGCTCCACCAAGCAGGCGTCCGTGATTCCCATGGTCAGAGAGTCGCCGATCGAGACATAGGTCGAAAAGTCGGCCTGCTGGGCGGCGGCGGGAAGAGCGAGGAGGGCGGCCGCGGCGAAGGCGGCGAGGGTGCGGAGGAGATTCTGGGTTCTCATGTTCGCGTCTCCCCTCTTCAGAACGTGCCCTTGAAGCTGAGCCCCGGCAGGATCGCGAAGGTCTTGTAGGTTCCGTTGAATCCGGCCTCGTTAGTGTTGGTGGTCCGCTCGTGGAACCAGAGGAAGAGGCTCGAGATGTCGACGCGGAACATCTTGGAGAGCTGGAAGCCGGCGCCGATCGTGACGCCGGTCCGGTTGTTGTCCGGCAGGATCGCCCCGACGTCGTAGTCGGGCTGCGGCGTCTGGTCGTAGAGGAAGCCGCCCCCGAGCCAGACGGGCTCCGACACCTGCCAGCCGAGGCCGGCGCGGACCGTCCAGGTGTTCTCGAAGCCGTGCGGGATCGTCGAGGAAGGAACCCCCTGGATGTCGATCGTCGTCTGGTCGAAGACGTCCCAGCCGGTGTGGTTCCCGTCCACTTCCAGGGTGAGCTTCGGCGAGAGGTCGTACGAGACGCCGAACATCAGGACGTCCGGGAACTGGATCGTCGTCGAGCCGGGCAGCGGCTGGTTCATCGGGATCCGGGCCGCCGCCGCCGCGTCGAGCTGCGGATAGCCCGTCGGGATCTGGTAGAACTCGGCTGTTCCCGAGAGATCCACGTTGACCTTCCCGTGATAGGAGGCGCCGAGGCGGAGCCGCTCGCACGGCTTGAGCAGGATGCCGGCGTTCCACGTCCAGCGCACTGGCGTCCCCTCGCTGATGAGGGAGAGGTGGGCGACGTCGGTGAACCGGTCGTTGAAGGGATTGAAGATGCCGACGTTCCGCGAGAGCTTGACGTCGGTGAGGCGCATCTCGGGCCCCGCGCCGATCGAGATCCAGTCGGCCAGCTTCACGGCAATCTCGGCCGAGAGGGCGACCTGGCGGATGTCGACCCGCTGCGAGATGAAGCGCCCGGCATAGGAGTCGGGGTTCTCCCAGGGAACGCCGAGGCCGAAGGGCGACCAGAAGCCGACGCCGACGTTGATGCTTCCGGGCTTGATCGGGATGACGCCGTACCCGTGCCCGATCCAGTACATCGCCTTCTTCATGTTGGCCGAATAGTCTTCGCCGGGATACGGATTGGCCCCGTCGAAGTGGGACGTCGGACGGAAAATCAGGAACGCGCCGCCATAGAGGGTGAACTTCTCGTTGAACGCGAGGCCGGCCGGGTTGAAGAACATCGCCGACGGATCGTCGGCCTGGGCCACGAAGGCACCGGCCATCGCGTTGGCCCTGCTCCCCTGCTCGTAGAGGGCGAATCCGGCGCCATTGCCACGGGGCGCGGCCGCGAGCAGGAACACCAGAAGCGCCCCCGCGAGAAGGCGCACACACTTCAGTCTGAGCACCGCTTCCTCCTTCCCTCGTCTGCCGTGAAAAAGACAAAACATCGTTCGCTGAAGGCCGACGCTATTCTTTGCGGCCCCCCTTCCTTTAGTCAAGGCGATTCGACGCCCGGAGGCCTCTCCGCGGCGAGGAGCCCGACGGCGACCACCCCCGGGCCGGCGTGTGCCGCCGGGACGGGCGCCGCTTCAGTCCAGCTTCGCCCGAAGGACGGGCGCGAAGCTCCCGACCTTCGAGGCCTCGCGGGCGAGCGATGCCTCGTCGAGCCGTCCGACGGGCGTCGTGTGCGGCGCCGTCTTCACGATCTCGGGCCGCTCCTCGCACTCCTTCGCGATGGCGATCATGGCGTCGGCGAAGGCGTCCAGCTCCTCCTTCGGCTCGGTCTCGGTCGGCTCGATCATCAGCGCTCCGTGGACGATGAGAGGGAAGGACATGGTCGGCGGATGAAAGCCGTAGTCCATGAGCCGCTTGGCGATGTCGATGTTATGGATCCCGGCCGCGGCCTGCCTCGCGTCGTCGAAGACGACCTCGTGATAGCTCGGCGCCTCGTACTTGAGGTGATAGTAGGGCTCGAGCCGCTTCCTGATGTAGTTGCCGTTCAGGACGGCGTTCTCGGCCACCTCGGGAATGGACCGCCCGTACGAGAGGATGTAGGCCAGAGCCCGGACGAGGACGCCGTAGTTCCCGTAGAACGTCCGCATCTTTCCGATCGACTGCGGCCGGTCGTGATCGAGGACCCACCGGTCGCCGCGGCGCTCCACCGTCGGGACCGGGAGGAACGGCACGAGCGCAGGGACGACGCCGACGGGGCCGGCTCCCGGCCCGCCGCCGCCGTGCGGGGTCGAGAAGGTCTTGTGGAGGTTCATGTGCATGACGTCCACGCCCATCTCGGCGGGCCTCACCTTCCCGACGAAGGCGTTGTAGTTCGCGCCGTCGAGGTAGAGGTACGCCCCCT
>JBLMYG010000261.1:0-6155 GCA_050258155.1 Acidithiobacillales bacterium | reverse complement strand
TCAGGTCGACGAAAGAGAACAGCGCCGCCGCCCCGCCGAGGGCCGGCAGAGCGACCGACGGATACCCCTCCGTCGGGTGGAGCCGGGCGAACGGCCGGAAGAAGTTCCCGTCGCGGGCTGCTGCGTAGAGGATGCGCGAGTAGCCGAGCGTCAGCGAGAAGACCGACGCGAAGGCCGTCCAGAGGATCAGTACCGTCACGGCCTGCGCGAGCGGGCGGCCGGCGACGGCCGCCACGAAGTCCGACACCGTCGCCTTCGAGGCCATCGCCTCCCGAGCCGGCAGGACGGAGAGGATCGAGACGTTCATCAGGACGTAGACGAGCGCAACCGAGAGGATCGAGATGACGATGACTCGCGGAATCGTCTTCGTCGGCTCCTTCACCTCCTCGGCGAGGTAGCAGATGTTGTAGTAGCCGAGGTAGTCGTAGACGGCGAGGATCAGCGCGGCTCCGAGGCCGCCGAGAACGCCGGCGGGAGGCGAAAGGCCCGGAGCCGTCTCCACCGGTGCCGCCCAGAACCTGAAGACCTCCCATCTCAGATGCGGAAGGCCGAGGGCGATGACGATGCCGACCGTGGCGATGACGCCGGCCCAGAGAACGACCGAGAACCTCCCGATCGTCCCGATCCGCCGGCAGAGGAGAACCGTCACGAGGAGGCAGAGGACCGACGCGACCGGCGCCTCCCACCCGTCGGGGATCGAAGGGAAGACGAACCTCAGGTAGCGTGAAAAGCCGATCGCCCCCGAGGCCATCGAGAGCGGCGCCGAGAAGACGATCTGGAAGAGGAAGAGGAACGAAACGAGGCGTCCCCAGCCGGCTGGCCCGTAGGCCTCGCTCAGAAAAGCATAGGACCCGCCGGCCCGCGGCAGGGTCGCCGACAGCTCCGCCGTGACAAGGCCGTCGCAGATCGCCAGGACCGCGCCGAGAAGCCACGCCCCGAGCGCGCGCCCGCCCCCCATCGCCGCGAGGATCAGCGGCAGGGTGACGAACGGCCCGATCCCCACCATGTCGATGACGTTCAGGGCCGTCCCCTGCCACAGCCCGATCTCGCGCTTCAAGGCGCCATCGCTTGGCGGGGTTGCGGTCACGGCGTCACTGTAGCTGATGCAGGCGCATCAAGGACAGGAGGGGTTCCCTTCTGTATCTTTATTGAGAATGATTCTCATCACGAGGCTCCTTCTCGCGGGGCCCAGGGGCCTGCAAGGCGCGGCGGGGCTCGCCGGAGCGGCTCTGGCGGGTCTGATCACCGCCACGGCGTCGGGCCAGGGCGCCCCCACCGAAGCGACTCCGATCCAGGATAACAGCTTCCTCCTCGAGGAGGCCTACAACCAGGAGGCAGGCGTCGTCCAGACGATCCAGACCTACACGCGGGTGACCGGAACGGGAGACTGGGTTTATGCCCTGACTCAGGAGTGGCCGGTTCCCGACGTGAAGAACCAGCTCAGCGCCACGGTCCAGTTCCTCGGTCTCTCCTCGCCGGCCGGCCTCTCGCAAGGGCTCGGGGACGTTCAGATCAACTACCGCTATCAGCTCGTCGGCGACGGTAAGGCTCCCGTCGCCATCGCGCCCCGCGCGACGCTCGTCGTTCCGAGCGGCGACTCCAAGAGGGGGCTCGGCGCCGGAGGGTTCGGACTCCAGATCGGCCTGCCGCTCAGCATCGTCCTCTCGAAGAGCTTTGTCTCTCACACGAACATCGGAGGAACGTATCTCTTCGGGGCGAAGAATGCGGCCGGGGAAGAGTCGAACCTCTGGAGCGCCAGCGCCGGCCAAAGCCTGATCTGGCTGGCGCACCCGAACGTCAACCTCCTCCTCGAGGCGGTCGTAGCCCGCATCGAGCTTTTCGGCGCCGACGGCGCCCTGGTGCGACGCACGGAGGTCGTGGTTTCCCCGGGGATCCGCGGCGCGATCAACCTGCCGGGTCAGCTCCAGATCGTCCCGGGATTCGCCGTCCCGATCGGCGTCGGCCCGAGCCGGGGAAAAGACGCGATCTTTGCCTACCTGAGCGTCGAATTACCCGTCTTCTGACCCGCCTCCGGACGAGTGTCAGCCGCGCTTCAGGACGTCCTTCGCGATGGTGTTGAGCTGCATGAAGCTCGTCCCCTCGTAGATCTTCCCGATCTTGGCGTCGCGGAAGAGCTTCTCGAGCGGGTAATCCTTCACGTAGCCGTAGCCACCCAGGATCTCCAGCCCCCGCGACGTGCAGTACTCCGCCGCCTCGGAGCCCTTCAGCTTCGCGATGGCCCCCTCGCGGGCAAACGGCTTCCCCGCCTCCTTCAGACGCGCGGCGTTGTAGACCGCGAGACGCGCGCACTCGATCTCCATGTCCATCCGGGCGAGGTCGTGCTGGACCGCCTGGAACTCTGAAATCGGCTTCCCGAACTGGACGCGCTCCTTGGCGTACTTCGCCGCGTAGTCGAGCGCCGCCCGCGCGACGCCGACCATCTGCGCGCCGATGCCGATCCGCCCCTCGTTGAGCGTCTCGATGGCGATCTTGTACCCCTCGCCGACGTTCCCGACCACGTTCTCCTCCGGCACCTCGAGGTTCTCGAAGGCGAGGGCGAGCGTGGACGACGCCCGGATGCCGAGCTTGTCCTCTTTCTTCCCCTTGCAGAAGCCCTTCCAGCCCGACTCGACAAGGAAGGCCGTGATCCCCTTGTACCCCTTCGACCGGTCGACGTTGGCGAAAACGAGGAAGATCTCCGACTCGAGGCCGTTCGTGATCCAGAGCTTTGACCCGTTCAGGACCCAACGGTCCCCTTTCTTCGTCGCCGTCGTGGCCAGGGCAAACGCGTCCGACCCTGAGCCCGCCTCCGACAGGGCGTACGAGGCGACCTTCTGCTTGGCGAGCTGCGGAAAGTACGTCCTCTTGATGTGCGGGCTCGCCCAGCGGAGGAGGGCGTTGTTGACGAGCGTGTTCTGGACGTCCACGACGACCGCCGCCGAGGCGTCGACGCGGGCCAGCGACTCGATGACGGCGATGGAGGTCGTGAAGTTCAGCCCGAGGCCTCCGAGCTCCTCGGGGATCTCGATCCCCATCAGGTCGAGCTCGAAGAACTGCTTCACGATCCCGGGGTCCATCTGGTTGGCCCGATCCATCTCCAGCGAGCGGGGCCCGATCGTCTCGAGGGCGAACTGGTAAACGCTTTCGGCGATCTCCTTCTCGTGGTCCTGGAGGATCGAGACCGGCGCAACGGCCGAAACGGCCGCAAGAGTTTCTGTGACGGACATGTCAAAAAAACCTCCGGCGGAAGAATATCGAAAAAGGGGGATTGCGACCGAGGAGAACCGCACCCCCCCTCGGGCCGGGGTCAGGGCGGCGCGCCGCGGTGTTCCGGAAGTCGTCTAGACTGTGTTTCTCCGGAGGAGACATGACGAGCGACCAGAGCTTCCTCGCCACCGTGGACCGGAACTTCGCCGCAGCGGCGGCCTTTCTCGACTACCCGCAGGGGCTTCTCGACCAGATCCGCGTCTGCAACAGCATCTACAAGTTCCACTTCCCCGTCCGGCGCGAGGACGGAAAGGGCTACGAGGTCATCGACGCCTGGCGGGCAGAGCACAGTCATCACAAGCTGCCGGTGAAGGGAGGCATCCGGTACTCGCCGGACGTCGACGAGGACGAGGTCCTCGCGCTGGCCGCCCTGATGACCTTCAAGTGCGCCGTCGTCGACGTGCCGTTCGGCGGGGCGAAGGGAGCCATCCGGATCGACCCGCGGAAGACCTCGCCCGAGCAGCTCGAGCGGATCACACGCCGCTATACGGCCGAGCTGGTCAAGAAGAACTTCATCGGGCCCGGCATAGACGTTCCCGCGCCCGACTACGGGAGCGGGCCCCGCGAGATGGCCTGGATCTCCGACACCTACGAGCAGTTCCACACGGGCGAGATCGACGCCTCCGGCTGCGTCACCGGCAAGCCTGTCTACCTCGGGGGAATCAGGGGCCGGAAGGAGGCGACCGGCCGCGGCGTCTTCTTCGGACTCCGGGAGTGCATGAACGACGAGGAGCTGATGGCGCAGATCGGCCTCCCGACGGGCCTCGCCGGGAAGCGGATCGTCGTCCAGGGCCTCGGCAACGTCGGGTACCACGCCGCGAAATTCCTCGAGGAGGGAGGGGCCATCCTTGTCGGCCTCGCGGAGTGGGAAGGGGCGATCGCGAATCCGAAAGGGCTTTGCGTCGAAGACGTTGTGAAACACCGGAGCGAGACGAAGAGAATCACGGGCTACCCTGGCGCGAAGGACCTCGCGACGACCGAGGAAGCGCTCTTCCTCGACTGCGACATCCTCGTCCCGGCCGCTCTCGAGAACGTGATCACCGCCACGAACGCGGCGGGGGTCAGGGCGAAGATCGTTGCCGAGGCGGCAAACGGCCCGGTGACGGCCGATGCCGACGAGATACTGCGCCAGAAGGGGGTCGTCGTGATCCCGGACATGTACCTCAACGCCGGTGGTGTCACTGTGTCGTACTTCGAGTGGCTCAAGAACCTTTCCCACGTCCGCTTCGGGCGGATGGAGAAGCGATACGAGGAGATGGCCTATTCCCGGATGGTCAAGTCGCTCGAGAACACGACCGGCAAGACGCTGACGGACGCCGAAAGAGCGCTCCTCGTCCGGGGCGCCGACGAGGAGGATCTCGTCAACTCCGGTCTCGACGAGACGATGATCGACGCCTACCGGGAGATCCGGGCCACGCAGCGCCGCTTTCCGAAGGTGCAGGATCTCCGCGGCGCCGCCCTCATCGGCGCCATCGACAAGATCGCCCTGAGCTACGTCTCGCTCGGGATCTTCCCGTAAGGACGCCGGCTCCGCGCGTGAAGATCAACGGCCCGAGGAACGAGAGGATCATTCTGAAGCCCGGCCGGAGCCGCTGAGCGGCGTGGACCCGGCCGTCTGTCTCTTCGCCTCGGACCTTCACGGCCGTGCCGAGCGGTACGAGAAGCTCCTCGCCGCCGTTCTCGCGGAGCCGCCGGCCGCCCTCTTCCTCGGAGGCGATCTCCTCCCGACGCCGTTCGCACGAGGGGGCGCGGGCTTCATCGATGCGTTTCTGCTGCCGCGATTCCGGGCCGCCAGGCAGCGGCTCGGACGTCGCTATCCGCGCGTCTTTCTGATTCCCGGAAACGACGACCCGCGAAGCGAGAAGCCGGGGTTCTGCGCCGGCGAGCGGGAAGGAGCCTGGGAGCTGCTCCACGAGCGAAAAGCGGAGTGGCTCGGCCGCCCGGTCTACGGCTATGCCTGCGTCCCCCCGACCCCTTTCCGGCTCAAGGACTGGGAGCGGTACGACGTCTCGCGCTTCGTCGACCCCGGCTGCATCTCCCCCGAAGAGGGATTTCGCACCGTCCCGATCCCGGAGCGGGAGGCACGCCTCGGGACGATCGCGGCCGACCTCCTCCGCATCGTCGGGGACGACGACCTCCGCGAGGCGGTCTTCCTGTTCCACGCGCCACCCTACCGGACGAATCTCGACCGGGCGGCGCTCGACGGGATGACGGCGGAGCACGTCCCGCTCGACGTCCATGTCGGGAGCGTGGCCATCCGGCGTTTTATCGAGGAACGGCAGCCCCTTTTGACCCTCCACGGCCACGTCCACGAGTCGGCCCGCCTGACCGGCTCCTTCCGCGACCGGATCGGTCGGACCACCTGTCTCTCGGCCGCCCACGACGGCCCCGAGCTGGCGCTCGTCCGCTTCGACCCGGCGGCGCCGGCCGAGGCCACGCGCGAGCTGATCTGAAGGACCCGATGTCGCTCAGTCTCCGGTCGGGACGACCGTAGCAGCCTCGACCATCAGAACGACGCACCGCGCGGGCGCGCGTGTCCGGTGGACGATCCCGCGCGGAACGGTGAAGCCCTGCCGAGGGAGAAGCTCGACACTCCGTCCCTCGAGGTCGACGAAGAAGCGTCCCTCGACCACGTAGAAGAACTCGTCCTCGCGGTCGTGCTTGTGCCAGTGGTACTCGCCTTGAAGGACGCCCAGCCGGACGACGGCGTCGTTGACCCGGGCGAGGGTCTGGTTGTACCAGGGGTGCGTGCAGCCCTCGACCAGCTTCTGGACGTCCACCACCTCGAGCGGACCGAAGAGAACATTCAGGCGCGTGTCGTAAGGAAACGTCGCCGGCTCGGTCATGGAGCACACCCCCGCTTCGTCGAAGAAGACCAGGAAGTCCGT
>JBLMYG010000260.1:0-12957 GCA_050258155.1 Acidithiobacillales bacterium | reverse complement strand
CTCCTCGAAGTGTCGCGCGCCATGCCGAGGAGCGCCAGATCCCAGTCCTTCATTCGCCTCGGTGCCGCGTACCCCTCGATGACATCGGGAGTCACGAGCGACGGGTCGCCGTATCCGGTTCGGAGGGTCCGGCCGGATCCGGGCGGCTGGAGCTTGCGGCGGACGAGGATCCGCGCCCAGCGCCGGGCCGGTGGGAAGCGGAGAAGCCAGCGGCCGCTTCCGGGCGCGGTCCTATCGAAAAAGACCGGGGCGATGAAGACGAGCTTCTGGACGGCCTCGGGATGGCGCAGGGCAACGTGCGCCGCGATGTTCGCGCCGAGGCTGTGGGCGACGAGGGTCGCCTTCGCGATCCCCAGCTCCTTCATCACCGCGACGACGAAGTCCGCCTGCGCCGGATGCGAGTAGTCGGCGTCCCATCTCTTGTCCGAGAGGCCCGACCCGGGAAGGTCGAACGCGGCGACGTGGAAGCCGGCTTCGGCCAGTGGGGTGACGTTCTTCCTGAACGAGAAGGTCGATCCGCCGAAGCCGTGAACGAGGACGACGGCCGGACCGTTCTTCGGCCCCGCCTCAACGAGAAAGGTCCGCGTCCCGCCGACGGTCAGGAACCGCCCCCCGGGCGGGGCCAGCGCCTCGGCCGCCACCGGCGGCCCGCCGGGAAGAGGGATGAGGTACGGTACGACGCAGAAGGCGGCGAAGAGGGTGGCGAAAGTGATCCCGGCGATCCGCAGGAATCTCCGGAGTCGCGGCGGGAAAGGCATGAAGGCGAAAGTCTAGCGCTCGGCTCGCTCTGCTTTCGTCAGCGCGAGGCCGAAAAGGACGACGGCCGCAGACGCTACCTTCCCGAAGCCGAAAGTTTCGCCGGTCCAGAGGGCCGAGCAGATCCCCGCCACGACGGGGACGAGGAAGCCGTAGCTCGTCGTCGGGGCGACGCCGAGGACGACGATGGCCCATGTCCAGATCCGGAAGGCGAGAACGAGGGGAAGGACCGCCGAGAGAACGAGGATGGTCCACGTCAGGGGGCTCACGATGGTGTAGTCCTGGCGGGCCATGGCGGGGCCGCAGTAGGCAATGAGGGGGAGGCTTCCGCCGACGAAGGTGGCGAACTGGGACTGCAGGGGGCTGAGGCGGCCCGGGAGGCGGGACGCGGCGACGGTGTAGACGGCCCACGTCATGGCCGAGAGAAGGCAGAGGACGTTCCCCCCGAGGCTCTCGCCACCGGCGGCGTGGCCGCTCGCGAGGAAGAGTGCAACTCCACCGTACGCCACGAGAGAGCCGGCCGCTGCGAGGGGCGTCCACCGCTCCGAGCCGATGCTCACGGCGAAGAGGGCCGAGAAGAGGGGCGACGTGGAGTTGAGGAGGGCCGCCGCGAAGCCGCTCGTCAGCGCGACGCCCCACGCGAAGAAGACCTGGTAGAGGCCGACGCCGGTCAGTGCAAGAAGGAGAGCGAGTGCCCGCTGGCCGCGGGGCGGGAGGGCCGGCTCTCGACGCCACGACGTCTCCGCGAGCAGAAGGCCCGCGGCGAGGACGAAGCGCCAGCCGGTGTAAGCGAGCGGGTGCATCTCGCGGAGGGCGACCTTCATGGCGGGGTAGTTCACGCCCCAGATGCCGACCGTCAGGAGGGCGAGCCAGACTGCGAGCGCACGGCGGGCCGGGGGGGAGGTCACGAAGTCACTTTACCCGGCGCCTGCTATATTTCCGCCGCGCCGCGCCGGGACCTGACCTCAGGATTCCGGCCCTCGCGGCGCCCGAACAAGATGCTCGAAGTTCAGAGTCTCTCGAAGTCGTTCTACGGCACGACCGCAGTGGATGACGTCAGCTTCCGCGTCGAGGACGGCGAGATCCTCGGCTTTCTCGGGCCGAACGGAGCCGGGAAGACGACCACGATGCGGATGATCACCGGCTTCCTCCCTCCAACGGCGGGACGGGTGACGCTGGCCGGCCTCGACGTCCTGGCCCGCCCTCTGGAGGCGAAGCGCCACCTCGGCTACCTCCCGGAGACACTCGCCCTCTATCCGGAGATGCGCGTCTCCGAGTACTTGACGTACCGGGCCCAGCTCTGCGGCGTCCCCGGCAAGGAGACGAAAGCGCGCGTCGGCGAGGCCCTCGAGAAGTGCTTCGTGACCGAGGTGGCGTCGAAGCCGGTCGGGAACCTCTCGAAGGGGTACCGGCAGCGGGTGGGCCTGGCCAGCGCGCTCGTCCACCGCCCGAAGGTGCTGGTCCTCGACGAGCCGACGGTGGGCCTCGACCCGCGCCAGATCGTGAAGGTCCGCGAGCTGATCCGGGATCTCCGGGCGGACCACACGATCCTCCTCTCGACGCACATCCTCCCCGAGGTGGAGCTGGTCTGCGACCGGATGCTGATCATCGATCGAGGAAAGATCGTGGCGGAAGGGACGTCGGAGACGCTCCGCCAGGAGATGGCGCAGCACCCGGGCCTCGTCGTCGCACTGAAGGGCGAGATCCCCGGGGCCGACGCGGCGCTCCGCCAGCTCCCCGGCGTGACGCACGCCGCCCGGATCGGCGCGGCCGGCGAAACGCGGGTCCTCATCGAGTCGGCGCAGGGCGCCGACCTCCGAGAGGCCGTCTTCACCGAGGTCGTCGCCCGCGGCTGGACGCTCCTCGAGCTGACGCCGCGGCAGGCGTCCCTCGAGGACGTCTTCGTCCGCCTCGTCTCGAAGGAGGATGAGGTGCCGCCCGAGGAGGAGGCGGAGGCCCTGGCCCGCGAGCGCGCCACCACGGTCGAGATGCCGAAGTTCCCGGAGGAGAAGCCGTGAGGGCTCTCGCCGCCATCGTCCGGAGGGAGTTCGTCTCCTATTTCGTCAGCCCGCTCGGCTACGTCATCCTGACGGCGTTCCTGCTCGTCTCCGGCACCGTCTTCGTCCTCCTCGTCAACGCCCTGAACTCCCCGGAGACGCCGCCGACGGCGATGATGTCGCTCTATTTCACGAACGTCTTCCAGTGGATCTTCCTGATGATCGTCTCCTCGATCATCTCGATGCGCGTCCTCTCCGAGGAGCGGAAGTCGGGATCGATCGAGAGCCTCCTGACCGCGCCCGTCTCCGAGGCGACGGTCGTGACGGGGAAGTTCGTCGGGGCCTGGTGCTTCTTCCTCTTTCTCTTCCTTCCAACGCTCGTCTACCCGCTGCTGCTGCTCAGGGTCAGCCGTCTCGATCCGGGTCCGGTTCTCTCCGGCTACCTCGGCATCGCGCTCGTCGGGGCGCTCTTCATCTCCGCGGGGACCTTTGCCTCGGCCCTGACGAAGAACCAGATCGTGGCGGCGATCCTCGCCTTCGCGATCGTCCTCGGGAGCTTCCTCCTCGGCATCTTCCGCGACTTCCTCCCCTCCGCGAACCTCCGCGACGCCTTTTCGTACCTGAACATCCTCGAGCAGATGGACGACTTCTCGCGGGGTATCGTCGACACTCGGCGGCTCGTCTTCGTCGGCTCGACGGTCGTCTTCTTCCTCTTTCTCGCCACCCGGACGCTCGAGGTCAACAAGGGGAAGTGATGAGCGGCACCCGCAGCGTCTACAGGGCGACCGTCGGCGCCGCCATCCTCCTCGGCCTCGGCATCCTCGTCCTCGTCAACTACATCGGCTCCCGGCGCTACATCAGGTTCGACTGGACGCGCTCGGGCCTCTACACACTGTCGGGGAAGACCCTCTCGGTCCTGAAGGATCTGAAGACGCCGGTCCAGGTGACGGTGTTCATGGTGGAAGGCTCGCCGCTCCTTCGCGAGACGCGCGAGCTCCTGAGCCGCTACCAGGCGAAATCGGCACTGATCTCGGTCGAGACGATCGACCCGGTCCGGAACAGGGCGCGGGCGGAAGCGCTCGTGAAGGAGTACGGAATCCGGGGAGGGACCGTCGTCTTTCGCTCCGGCGACCGGAAGAAGTACGTCACCGAGGACCAGCTCGCCCAGTACGACTTCAGCCGGGCGCAGATGGGAGGCGAGCCGACGATCAAGGCCTTCAAGGGGGAGCAGGAGTTCACCTCGGCGATCCTCTCCGTCACGCAGACGAAGACGCCGAAGGTCCTCTTCACGACCGGCCACGGGGAGCGGCCGCTCGAGGGGCGCGACCGGGACGGCTTCTACGTCCTGGCGGAGACGCTTCGGCGGGACAACTGCACGGTCTCCGAGTGGGCGAGCCTCGGCGCCGCCGCGGTGCCCGACGGAACCGATTGCGTCGTCGTCGCCGGGCCCCGGACGTCTTTCACCGGGCCGGAGCGGGCGGTGCTCGCGAAGTACCTCGACGGCGGAGGGCGGGCCCTGTTCTTCCTCGACGTGGAGGTCCTGCCCGGGTCGGGCCGCCAGCTCTCGGATTTCGGCCTCGGGCCGCTCCTCCTCGACTTCGGGGTGAATCTGGGAAATGACATCGTCGTCGACCCGAAGAACGCGCTCCCGATGTTCGGCGCCGACACGCTCTTCGCCCGGTCCTTCAAGCCGCACCCGATCACCAAGCTCCTGGAAGGCTCCGCCGTCGTATTCCCGGCCGCACGCTCCGTCGGCGTCGTTGCGAAGCCGCCGGCCGGCCTGACGGACACGGTCCTCGTCGAGACCTCCGCAGACGGCTGGGGCGAGACCGACCTGAAGCACCTCGAGAAGGTGGCCAAGGACGCCAAGGACGTTCCGGGCCCCGTGCCGCTCGCGGTGGCCGTCGAGGGCGCGCGAGCCGCCGGGACGGGGACGGCGGCCCCGCCCGAGCCGCCGAAGAAGACCCGTCTCGTCGTCTTCGGCGACGCCGACTTCGCGTCGAACGGCGGCGTCGCCAACGCGGCGAATCTCTACCTCCTCACCGGCTCCGCCAACTGGGTCATGGAGAGGGAGTCCCTCATTGCCATCCCGCCCCGGCCGACCGACCAGCTGGCGGTGACGCTGACCCAGGGGGACATCCGCCGCATCGCTCTCGTCGTCCTCCTCGTCCTGCCCGCCTGCGCCGTCGCTCTCGGCCTCGCCATCTGGGTCCGGCGGAGGAGCTGAGCAGATCCGATGTCGACGAAGAAGCTCCTGGTCCTGACGGGCGTCTTCTTCGCGCTCTTCGCGTTCGTCCTCTTCTACGAGCGGAATCAGCCGACGTCCGCCGAGCGGGCGGAGGCGAAGAAGCGGCTCCTGGACTTCAAGCCTCACGACGTGACGGCGGTCCTCCTGGACAGGCCTGGTCTTCCGAAGGTCGAGCTCAAGAAAGGGCCCGGAGGAACCTGGATGGTCGAGGGCGACCCGCCGGGCAGGGCGGACACCTTCGTCGCAGATTCCCTCGTTTCCGACCTGTCCCGCCTCGAGCTCGTGGGCGAGGCGGAGACACGCTTCGACCCGAAGCAGTACGGGCTCGACGTCCCGCGCGGCCAGGCGACGCTCGTCTTTGCGGACGGCTCGAAGCGGACGGTCACCTTCGGGAAGGAGATTCCGGGAACCGATGCGACGGCGGCCTCCGACGGGACGCGGATGGGCGCGGTCCGCGCGGCGCCGCTCGCCACGCTGAACAAGCCCGTGAACGAGTTCCGGAGCAAGAGGCTTCTCGACACGCCGGTCTCGGAGATCACGAAGATCACTCTCGTCAAGGGCCCGAACCAGATCGTTCTCGACCGGGAGGCCGCGAGCCCGAAGGCCCCGCCAGGCCCATGGCGAATCGAGAGCCCCGTCGCCGATCTGGCCAGCGGCGCTTTCGTAGAGCGCCTCCTCTCGGACCTCTCGTCGGCCCAGATCTCGGACTTCCCGACCGTGTCGGCGACGGACCTCTCGAGGATAGGGCTCACGCCGCCGGCGGCCGTCCTGACCCTCGAGAAGGGGAAAGACGTCGTCGCCAGGATCGCCTTCGGTGCCGCGAAGGCCGACGCACCCGGGAAGATCTACGCGCGCGAAGACGGGCTCGTCGTGGTCGTGGACGACCGGGTCGAGGAGGAGATCGGCAAGGAGCTCTCGGCCTTCCGCGAGACGCGTCCCCTCCCCCTCGACGTCTTTCAGCTCCGCCGGGTCCAGTTCGAGAGCGGAGACCTGCGGGCCGGCGCCGAACAGGTGGAGGGGGAATGGCGCTCCGGAGGGCAGAAGGTGGCGTCCACGCTCGTCGAGAGCCTCGCCGGCATTCTGACGCGGGCCGAGAGCCGCGGCTTCGTGGCGAAAAAGGACTACGCGGCTCACGGCATCGTGGCTGGCCCGAAAGCCGCACCCCTCGCGACGGTTGAGGTCCTCGGGGAGGGGGACGCATCGCCCCGCGCCCTGACCTTCCGTCCCGCGTCGGGCGACGGCGGCCCCCCGGCCGTGGCGGTCGAGGTCTCGGGGCGGCCCGACGCGCTGCTCCTCGACGCGACGGTTCTCGACGATCTGAAACGGGCGGCGATCCGGCTCCGCGACGCGCAGAAAGAGGCCCCCAAGGCAGTCCCTGGCGCGACGCCTGCCGAGACGCCGACCACGGCCCCCGGCAAGGTGCCGCCGCGCTCGCCGGCGAAGAAACGCCCTACTTCTTCTTGACCTGGCCCGGGCCGGCAAGAGGCGCGGACCCGTCCGCCGGTCGGAGCCTCTGGGACGACTCCTTCTCGTCGGAGACTTCGCGTCCGGCGACCGACCGGTCCTTGTCGGCCAGATTCCGCTCGAGCGCGGCGATGCGCGCCAGCCGCTCCACCTCGCGCTGGCTCTCCACCACCTTGCTCACCTTCTTCTTGGCGGTCATCAGGGTGCTCGCCTTGAGGACGAGACGGAGGTGGTACTGGCCGGTGAACTTCGCTCCGTCTCCCGAGGCCCCGATGAACGAGGAGCCGCCGAGCTGCGCCTCGGAGAAGTCCGCGTGCGCCAGGTTCGCGTTCCTGAAGCTCGCGCCGACGAGCTTGGCGCCGACCAGCTGGCCGAAGCGGAAATCGCCTTCCGAGAAATCCGCGTCCTCGGCCTCTGCCCGGACCATGTTCGTCCCGGAGAAGTCCGCGCCGATCGCCGTGGCCCCGGTCAGGCGGGCCATCTTCAGGTTCGCCCGGCGGAAGGAGGTCCGGACGAGCTTCGCGCGAACGAGGACGCCCCCCTCGATGTTCGCTTCGGAGAGGTCGGCGCCCGTCAGATCCGCCTCCGTGAAGTTGCAGCCGCGGAGGTTGGCGGCGATACCGAGCGCCTCGGTCAGGCGTGCCTGCGTGAAGTTCGGCGGCTTCGCCTTCGGGCTCGACGGCGTGATCCGCGGCGTCCTGAGGTCGATCTTGTCGAGGAGGGCTCCCGTGAAATCGGCCTCCTCGAACTGGGCTCCGAGGAAGACGCACTGCCGGAAATCGGCGCGATGTGCGGAGAACTTCCGGAGGCTGGCGTCGGAGAAGTTCGTGCCGGCCGAAAGGGCGCGTTCGAAATCGGCCTCGGAGAGGTCCGCCCCCGTGAAGTCGCATCTCTGGAGGTCGGAGCCGCGGAAGACCGCGCGGTTCAGGATCGCCTGCCGGAATGACGTGCCGGCGAGCTTGGCTTCCCGGAAGAAGGCGAGCCGGAGGTTCGCCTTCGTGAAGTTCCCTTCCTTGTACGTCACGCCGTCGAAGACGGCCTGCTGAAGGTCGGCGCTCTCGAAGATGCAGCGGTCGATGTGGGCGCCGCGAAAGTTGGCGTAGAGGAGGCGCCCGAAGGAGAAATTCGTCGCCGTGAAGTCGGTCCCCTCGAGCTTGGCGCCGGTCAGGTCGCACGCGGAGAGGTCGGCCTCCCGGACGGTGGCGCTCTTTATGGAGCAGTTCCGGAGCGCCGCGCCGACGAGCGACATCCGGTCGAAGAACTGGAAGTCGAGGTCGGCCTCCGAGAGGTCGACACGGTTCAGGCTCGAGCCCCGGAGCGAGGTTCCGAAGAGGACCGCCCGCGTCATGGCGCAGCCGTCGAGGTTCGACCCCTCGACCTTCGATCGCGACAGGTCCGCGGACGAGAGGTTCCGGCCCTGGAGGTCGATCGAGGAGAGGGAGGTGTCGGTCAGGTCCGGCGTGACGCCGGGATGCTCGGATCTCCAGGCGTTCCAGTCGGACGTTTTCAGTATCTCGACGTGCTCGGGATTCGCCACGGGCGCTCGCGGCTCCTTGCTGCTAGATTCTAGACGATGGCCGAGATGGCAATTCGAGGACCCGAGAGGCTCCGGAGAGCACTTCTCGGAGGGTATCCGATCGTCTACGTCCAGTCGTGGGAGGAAGGGCGGGTCGAGCGCGCGGCCACCGCCCTCTCCCAGAGGTTCTACGAAAAGCCGGTCCCCTTCTTCACCTGGACCTGCGTGGACGGGGTGGCGGCCGGAAGCGAGCGATGGCCCGACACGGCCGATCCGCTCCGAGCCCTCGATGCGATCCTCGCCTTCGACGGCCCCGCCTTCTTCCTGATGAAGGATCTTCCGGCGCAGCTCCTGTCGCGGGCCGACGTCGTGAGGCGCCTTCGCGACGCCTACCGGCAGCTCAGGGGACGAGGGAAGTTCGTTCTCCTGACGTCACCCCGCCTCCTTCTTCCCGAGGACCTGAAGAAGGAGGTCCACCTCGTCGAGTACGAGCTCCCCGACGACCACGAGATCCTCTTCGTCCTGACGGCCGTCGCCAAGCGCTTCTTCGGGGACGCCGGCCTCCCGGAGGCGGACGCGCTGCGGCTCGCCATGGCGCTGAAGGGGCTGACCGCCGACGAGATCGAGCACACCGTCTCCAAGGTCTTCGGACGCCGTCCGGTCTTCGACGAGCAGGCCTTCTTCGAGATCCTCGCCGAGAAGGAGCAGGCTTCGAAGAAGGAGGGCGTTCTGGAGTACGTCCCTCCCCGCCTGACGCTCGACGACATCGGGGGCCTCGAGAACCTCAAGGAATGGCTCGTCAAGAGGAGGACCCTCTTCACGCGCGAGGCGGTCGACGCCGGCCTCCCGGTACCGAAGGGAATCCTGATGATGGGGATGTCGGGCTGCGGAAAGTCGCTCTCGGTCAAGGCGATCTCCGCGCTCTGGAACCTTCCGCTCTTCCGGCTCGACATGAACCTCGTCTTCGGCACGGAGAATCCAGAGCAGACGTTCCACCGCGCGCTCAAGTCGGTGGAGGCCCTGGCCCCCGCCGTCCTCTGGATCGACGAGCTCGAGATGGCGATCACCGCCGGGCGGGAGGTCGGATCGGCGGACGCCTCGCTCGGCCGGATCTTCTCCACGTTCCTGACCTGGATGCAGGAGAAGAACGCCCTCGTCTTCGTCGCGGCGACGGCCAACCGGATCCACCTCCTCCCCGCCGAGGTGATCCGGAAGGGGCGCTTCGACCAGGTCTTCTTCATCGACCTCCCCTCCGAGACCGAGCGGAAGGCGATCTTCGCGGTGCACCTGAGGAAGCGGGGCGTCGACCTGAACAGGTACGACATCGTTTTCCTCGCCAAGGCCACCGTCGGGTTCAACGGGGCCGAGATCGAGGCGATCGTCCAGTCCGCCGCCGTCGACGCCTACAACGAAAAGAGGGTGATGACCGAGGACGACCTCTCCCGGGTCATCAGCGCGGCCGTCCCGCTTTCGAGGACGATGGACGAGCAGCTAAAGTCCATCAAGAGCTGGGCGCACGATCGCGCGATGCCGGCGTCGAAGGCATAGACGGCGGAGACGGCGGAGAGGGCGCCTCCCGTCGCCGCCGAGGTCCCCCCTCGTCCGCCGCGTCGGAAGCGGTCCAGGGCCGGACCGTCCCGTCGGGAAGGACGAGGCACTGCGGCCCGCTCTCGGCTCGGAGTCGCGCCGACTCTCGGCGGTTGCGGTCGAAGCTGTGCCACGGTATGAAACGGATCCGCTCGTCGGCGAGGAACTGGAGCTTGTAGGCGACCCAGTAGTCGGCATGGCAGACGTGGTAGCCCTCCGCCTCGATCCTTCGAAGGAGCGGCCGCGGATCCGCCTCCGACCGGATCTTCATGACCGTTCGTTCGGCGTTTCCTGAGAGGACGAGGAGGCCGGCCAGCGCGGCGCCGGCCACGGTGACGCCGGTCGCGGTGCGCCAGAGTTTCCGGGGAAGAAGTCGGACGAGCTCGAGGGCGCTCGCGCCTGCGAGCGCGAGGACGGCGGGAACGACCGGGGCGATGTACCGGAGCTGGATCGGCAGCCGCTCTTTCAGCGTGAAGAGATAGGCCCCCGCTGCGACGATGGCGGCCAGAAGCTCCGTGCCGCCCAGGGGAGACGGCGCGAGAAGGAAGAGGGAGAGGAGTTTCCTGCGGTGGCGGACGAGGTGCAGGGCGACCACCGCCAGCCCCACCGCGTAGACGGCTTCGCCGGCCGTGCTCTCCTCGAGCCCGACGAGGCGCCGGCCGTCGGCCGTCAGGAACCGCCCGAGGCGCGCCACCCATCCACGCTCCGGAAGGAGCGACGTCGCGAACATGTACGCCGGCGGGTACCAGCCGAGGAGACCCCCGAGCCAGACAGGGAGATACCCGAGCGCGAGGCCCGCCGTGAGCGGCAGCCCCCAGCGGATCGCGTCCCGCCGGCCGTGCCGGACGGCCGCGGCGTGTCCGGCAGTCCGTTCTCCGATGTGGATCCGGTCGAGAGCTGCCGCGTACGTCCGCGACCGGAGCACGAGGATCACGAGACACGGGCCCAGAACGAGGAGGATCGTCTGATTGACCCAGAGACCGGCCCCTGCGACGAGACCGAAGAGCAGCCGGATGCCGAGCCGGTCGAGGAGGGCGGGTGTTCGAGCCAGAAAGTCGGCCGTCAGGAAGAGAAGGATCGAGCCGAGGGCAAGCGCCATCTCGGGACCCGAGTTCGGAACGGCCGAAAGTTGCACGAGCAGCGGCGGGCTGACGGCGAGAAAGAGGCCTGTGACGAGAGCCACGCCGTACCCGAAGAGCCGTTCGATGGCGAGAAACGAGACCCCGATCCCGAACGCCACCTGCAGCATGCACGAGAGCCGCAGTGCGAGAGGGCCGGACGCGGGGCCCCCGCCGAGAGGGTCGAGAACGATGGCGCGGAGCAGGGCGGCGAGCGCCGACGTCAGCGTGCCGAGATAGCCCTGGCCCCAGAAGAAGACGTCGAAGCCGGCGCCGCTTCGCATCCGGTTCGCCATGAGACCGAAGATGGCGCTGTCGCTGTTCCATCCACGCCAGATTCCGGGCTCGGTGAGCAGACTTCTCTTCAGGAGGAAGAAGAGGACGACCAGGCCGGCGAACGTGGCTGCGCGCCGGAGGCTGGTCCGCAGGGGCTCCGAGGGTCCCCGCATTGGCAGAAGAGTCTAGGACTGCGGGGAATCCCCGGATCGGGCCCGACGCGCCTCTCTCACTTCGTCTCGCGTCCGGGCGTGCCATGCGCCCGGGCCCAGAGCTTGAGGACGTGGCTCGAGACGGCGTCGATCTCCTCGGGCGTGAGGCGGCCCCGGTAGGCGGGCATCTGGCTGGTGGGGTCTCCGTCGGCGATGAGCCGGCGAATCGAGTCGAGGTCGCGGCCATGCTTCCAGACGTCGTCGGTCAGGACGGCATACGGCCGCCCCCGGGCGAAGCGGGTGTCGCCCCGCCCCTCCCGGCCATGACAGGCGGCGCACTTCCGGACCCAGACGCGCTCCCCGAGGTCCGTCGGACCGCACGCTGAGACTGAGACTCCTAGAAAGGCGGCCGCGGCGAGAACGCCGAATCGGCCCGAAGACCTTCGTGACATCGGGAACCGCATGGTATCTTCCTGCGCGATGGCGAACAAAGACGACCGGTACGAGGACAACGTCGCCGGGAAGTTCTACGTCGATACCCAGTGCATCGACTGCGACGTCTGCCGCGTGACGGCGCCGAGCAACTTCAAGCGGAACGAGGAGAAGGGCTACTCCTTCGTCTCGAAGCAGCCGGAGACCCCCGAGGAGGAGGCGCAGTGCCAGGAGGCCCTCGACTCCTGCCCCGTCGAAGCGATCGGAAACGACGGGGAGTGAGATTCAGGAAGAAAAAGGGAGACGTAGCCCTCGGAAGGCCTCTGTCAAGGGCGCGCTTCGCGCGCCGCGAAGCGGTCGCGGACCCTTGACAGCGGCCTTCCGAGGGACAGATTTTCTTCTATCGGCGGCTGCCACAGCAGCCGCCGCAGATCAAAAGAAATTATCGGCCGTTCTTTCTTGGCGAGAGGGCGCGTCGGGCGTGATAGCTGGACCTCACCAGCGGGCCGGACTCGACGTGGAGAAAGCCGAGCCCGTCGCCGAACCTCCTCAGCTCGTCGAATTCTTCGGGCGCGTAATACTTCTCGATGGGAAGTCGGCGCGCGTGGGGCTGGAGGTACTGGCCGATCGTGATGACGTCGGTGCCGGCCGCCCTCAGGTCGCCGAGAGTGCGTCGCAGCTCGTCCATCGTCTCGCCGAGGCCCACCATCAGTCCGCTCTTGACGATCATGGTGCGGGGGGGACGAGGACGGTCGTCACGCGGTGAATCGCCGGGGTCGTCCCCCCCACTTCCCCCCCGACCGTCTTGGGCGGCGCGCACGTCGGCGTTGCGGAATCGGGCGGCGCGGGAAAGGAGCTCCAGCGACCGGGGGTAGACGGCGTCGGGGCGGACCCGCCGGTAGAGGCGCTCGACGGTCTCCGTGTTGTGGTTCAGGACCTCGGGCCTCTCGTCGAGGACGGTCCGAAGCGCTGCCTCGCTTCCGAGGAAGTCGGGGATGAGGACCTCCACGGTGACGCGTGGCGCGAGGACTCGGATCTCGCGGACCGTGGCGGCGAAGTGGGCCGCGCCGCCGTCCGCGAGCTCGTCGCGGTTCACCGATGTCACGACGGCGTGTCTCACGTTCATCGCCGCCACGGCCTCGGCAACGTGTCGAGGCTCCTCCGGATCGAGCGGCCGGCCCTTCCCCTGTGTGATGGCGCAGAAGCCGCAGTGGCGCGTGCAGACGTCGCCCATGAGCAGGAAGGTCGCGGTCCGCTCGAGACCCCAGCAGTCGAAGATGTTCGGACAGCGCGCTTCCTGGCAGACGGTGTTCAGGCTCTTCCGGCCGATGAGGGCGAGGATCTCCCGGTAGCCCTCGGTGCCGGTCACCCTCACCTTCAGCCATTCCGGCCGGGCCGTGACGCCGTAGAG
>JBLMYG010000259.1:0-4094 GCA_050258155.1 Acidithiobacillales bacterium | reverse complement strand
AAGCTCCTCGGCGCCGAGGTCGTCCTGACCCCGGGGCCGCTCGGCATGAAGGGGGCGATCGCGAGGGCGAACGAGATCGTGGCGGAGCACGGCGCAAGCGCCGTCATCCCGCAACAGTTCGAGAACCCGGCGAACCCGGCGATCCACGAGGCGACGACGGCCGTCGAGCTCTGGAACGACACCGACGGAGCGCTCGACATCTTCGTGGCCGGCGTCGGAACGGGGGGCACGATCACGGGCGTCGGCAGGTACTGGAAGCCGAAGCGCCCCGGCCTGAAGATCGTGGCCGTCGAGCCGACGACTTCGGCGGTCCTGTCGGGTGGCGCTCCCGGCCCGCACAAGATCCAGGGGCTCGGCGCGGGCTTCATCCCGAAGAATCTCGACGTCAAGTTCGTCGACGAGGTTTTCCAGGTCACGAACGAAGAGTCCTTCGCGATGGCGCGACGCCTCGCGCGGGAGGAGGGGATCCTTGCGGGGATCTCCTCGGGCGCGGCAGCGCACGCGGCCGTGGAGATTGCCAGGCGCCCGACGAGCGCGGCGAAGCTGATCGTGTTCGTCGTCCCTTCGACGTCCGAGCGCTACATCTCGACCGACCTCTTCAAGGAGGAAGAGGTGGCGGCCACCTCGGCCATATAGGTTCTGCACGGGGGGAACCCAGGCCGGGGTTCCCCCCGCGGTCCCCCCTCCTTACTTCTTTTTGACGTCGATCGCGGCCTTCGCTGAGCCGGCCTCGATCTTGATCTGCTTCGGCTTCGTCTCTTCGCGCTTCGGAAGCTCGACAGTCAGGACGCCGTTGTGGAAGTGGGCGCCGATCTTTTCGCCCTCGACGCCGGCGGGGATGGCGAAGGAGCGGAGGAATTTCCCGTAGCTCCGCTCGACGCGGTGATAGTTCTCGTCCCCGGCCTCCTTCTCGAACTTCCGCTCACCCTCGAGCGTGAGAACGCCGTCCTCGAAGCGGAGCTGGATTTGCTTTTCGTCGAAGCCGGGGAGCTCGGCCTTGAGCGTGATCTTGTCCTTCGTCTCGTAGATGTCGACGGGGGGCGCCCACGTTCCCGTGAAGAGCTCCTCCTCGTTTCGGGTGCGGGAGAGCGTTCCTTCGAAGACGCGGTTCATCCGGTCCTGCAGGGCAGCCAGCTCTCGAAATGGGTCGTTCCAGCGAATGAGGGCCATGGTGTTCCTCCTGGAGCCTCGCGCCTTCGGCGGCGCGGGTGGTGTGACGCGGTCATTTCTTCGGTGTCCTTTCGGTGTCGGCGGGCGCGCCGGCGGGGCGGAAGACGAGACGTCCGTCTGCCAGATCGAGAGCCACCGACGCGCCGTCGCCGATCTCTCCTGCGAGGAGCTTCCTTGCGAGCGGGTCCTGGACGAGCTTCTGGAGGCTTCGCTTGAGCGGACGGGCGCCGTAGACGGGGTCGTAGGCTTCACGGGCCAGCCACGTCCTCGCCGGCCCGGTCCACGAGAGCCGGATGCCACGCGAGGCGACGATCTCCGCCACCCGGGTCAGCTGCAGGTCGACGATCCGTTCCACGTCCTCGATCGTGAGGCGCCGGAAGACGACGATGTCGTCGATCCGGTTGAGGAACTCGGGGCGGAAGCGGGCGCGGAGAGCCTCCTCGAGGATTCTCTTTTCCTCGCCAGGGGTTCGGGGGGCGGCGTCGGAGCCCCCCGAAAGGATGTCCGAACCGACGTTCGAGGTCATGACGACGACGGTGTTCTTGAAATCGACTGTCCGTCCCTTGCCGTCTGTCAGGCGGCCGTCGTCGAGGACCTGCAGAAGCGTCGAGAAAACGTCGGGGTGCGCTTTCTCCACCTCGTCGAAGAGGACGACCGAGTAGGGTCGGCGCCGGACCGCCTCGGTCAGCTGCCCCCCTTCCTCGAAGCCGACGTAGCCGGGCGGGGCGCCGATCATCCGTGAGATCGAGTGCTTCTCTTGGTACTCGGACATGTCGAGGCGGACCATCGAGTTCTCGTCGTCGAAAAGGAACTCGGCCAGAGCGCGCGCCAGCTCGGTCTTCCCGACGCCGGTCGGGCCGAGGAACAGGAACGAGCCGATCGGCCTCTTCGGGTCCTTCATCCCGGCGCGGGCGCGGCGGACGGCGGCAGCCACGGCCTCGACGGCCTCGTCCTGTCCGACCACGCGCCTCTTCAGGCGCTCGTCCATACGAAGGAGCTTCTGCGTCTCCCCCTCGACCATCCGGGAGACCGGAATCCCGGTCCACTTCGAGACGATCTGGGCGATGTCCTCCTCGTCCACCTTTTCGCGGAGGAAGGCGCCGCTCTTCTGGAGCTCCTCGAGCCGAACGGAGGCGGCGTCGAGCTCCTTCTGGAGCTTCAGGAGCGTCCCGTAGCGGAGCTCGGCGGCCCGGTTCAGGTCTCCCTGCCGCTCCGCCTGCTCGGCGGCGACCTTCGCGTCGTCCATCTTTCTCTTCAGCTCGCGGATGCCGGAGATGGCGTCCTTCTCGGCCTTCCAGCGGGCCTTCATGGCCGAGGCGCGCTCTTTCAGCTCGGCGAGCGATCTCTCCACGGCCTCGAGCCGCGCTTTCGAGGCCTTCGTGTCGTCCTTCTGGAGCGCCTTCTTCTCGATCTCGGCCTGGAGGATCTTCCGCTCCACCTCGTCGATCTCCGTCGGAAGCGAGTCGATCTCCATCCTCAGCTTCGAGGCCGCCTCGTCCACGAGGTCGATGGCCTTGTCGGGGAGGAAGCGGCCGGAGATGTATCGGTTCGAGAGGGTGGCCGCCGCGACGAGAGCGGCGTCGGTGATCTTGACGCCGTGGTGGACCTCATACCGCTCCGCGAGACCGCGAAGGATGGCGATGGTGTCCTCTACCGAGGGCTCGCCGACGAAGACCGGCTGGAAGCGGCGCTCGAGGGCGGGGTCCTTCTCGACGTGCTTGCGGTACTCGCCGACCGTGGTCGCGCCGATGGCCCTGAGGTCGCCGCGGGCCAGGGCCGGCTTGAGCATGTTCCCCGCGTCCATCGCGCCTTCGGCCGCGCCGGCGCCGATCAGCGTGTGAAGCTCGTCGATGAAGAGGATGACCCTCCCCTCGGACTCTTCGACCTCCTTGAGAAGGGCCTTGAGGCGCTCCTCGAACTCGCCGCGAAACTTCGCTCCGGCCACCAGGGCCCCGAGGTCGAGGGCGACGACCCGTTTGTCCTTCAGCGTTTCCGGGACGTCCCCGGCGACGATGCGGCGCGCGATCCCCTCGACGATGGCCGTCTTCCCGACCCCGGGGTCGCCGATGAGGACGGGATTGTTCTTCGTCCGCCGCGTCAGGACCTGCATGACGCGACGGATCTCGTCGTCGCGCCCGATGACGGGATCTAGCTTCCCGCGCCGGGCCAGCTCGGTCAGATCCCTCGCATAGCGCTTCAGCGCCTGGTACTTTTCCTCGGCCTCCGGGTCCGCCACGCGCGCGGAGCCCCGGACCTCCTTCAGGGCGGCGAGGAGCGACGCCTCGGAGAGGCCGTGCCTCGCGATCGCCTTCGCCGACTTCGACTTTCCGTCCCGGACAAGGGCGAGAAGGAGGTGCTCCGCGGCCACGTAGTCGTCGCGGAACTCGCGGGCGATCTTCTCGGAAAGATCGACCAGCCTGACGAGCGCGGGTGAAAAGCGCGGCTCGTTGCCTTCCCCGGAAACGCGGGGGAGCTTCCGGAGTTCCTCTTCGAGGTCGGCGGCGAGAGCCGGGGCCGCGACGCCGATCCGCTCGAGGAGGGCTGGAACCGTTCCTCCTTCCTGGGAAACGAGGGCGCCCGCCAGGTGCTCGGGGGTGATTTCCGGATGCCCCTCTTCGCGGCCCATCCGGACGGCCTCCTGAAGAGCTTCCTGTGCTTTCAGCGTGAACCGGTCGAGGTTCATGACGCACATAATCTAGAATCTTATTAGATCATTGTCAAGTCCATTTATACAGTGCAAATGTAGATCCTTTTTATACTAGCTGGTTCAAGCACTTAGCGTTGGAAGAACCAGAGTTTTTTCTTATATGCGGCGGCCGCTTTGCGGCCGCCGATATCGGAAAACGTGCAAGCGGGGGGCGGCTGTCAAGGGTCTGTGACCGCTTCGCGGCGCGCGGGGCGCGGCCGTGACAGCCCCCCCCGCG
>JBLMYG010000258.1:0-3915 GCA_050258155.1 Acidithiobacillales bacterium | reverse complement strand
TTCTCCTCGGCCTCGGCCTGCTCGCGGGCGTGGGCCCGCAGCGCCTCGATCTCGACCTCGATCCTCGAGAGCCGCTCGCCGAGCTCCTTCGCGATCGCCTCCGCGCGCGCGCGGTCCTCCTCGGCTTTTCTCAGCGTCTCGGGGACCTCCCGGCGGCGGTTCTCGAAGAACTGCACGAGCGGGCGCCGGAGGAGCCAGACGAGGAGGGCGATGAACCCGAGGAGGTTGAGCGTCTGCCAGAACGTGTGGGGGAGGCCGAGGAAGGTCGCCGCGGCCTCGCCCCCTTCCGAGAGGAGGAGCGTGATCGGCGCCGCTGCCATCAGGCGACCTTCCGCCCGAGGGCGAACGCGGCGATCTCGACCGCGATCGTCTTCGCCTCCGCGCCCAGCTGCTCGCGCGCGGCACGGGCGCTGCCGTCGATCTGCGCCTGTGCCGCGACGGCGGCGACACGGGCCTTCTCCCGGGCCTCGTCGAGGAGCGCCTGGCGGCGCTCGCCCGCGGCGGCGCGGACGGCCTCGCGGTGCGCGAGCGCCTCGCGGCGCGCCTCCGTGAGGCGCCGGTCGAGATCGGCGGCGACCTCCCGCTGCCTCTCGAGGGCGGACTCGGAGGATGCGCGCGCCTCCTCGGCCCGGTGCTCCCGCTCGGCCAGGACGGCCCCGAGAGGCACGAGCAGGAACTTCCTCAGGACCACGTAGGTGGCCCAGAAGATGACGACGACGACGAACAGGGAGAGGTCGGGAAGTTGCATCGCTCGTTCCGCTCTCGGGGGCGCGCTGCGTACATCCTTCCCCGGGCGCACCGCGAGCCGGAAGTCCGCACGGGGGCCGCGTTTATGCCACAGACCCGCCGGGACGGTCAACGCGCGAACGGAGCGATGTAGTAAGCACGTGAAATGTCCGCTGGGCGTAGCAAGTGAAGTGACCGCTTTGATGGCCGGGAGGGTAAATCTGCGAGGCTCAGCGAGGTGGGCCGATGGGGGATTACCCGGACCGGAGCGTGGAGCGGGCCATGAAGGTTCAGGAAGTGCTTCTTCGCGCGATGAGCGGAAAGATCTTGTGGATACAGGCGGCGGAGATCCTGGGGGTCTCAGCGCGGACGATCCGGCGGATGAGGGGGCGGATGGCCCGGACGGGGTACGACGGGCTGCTGGACCGCAGGACGCACCGGCCGAGCCCGAAGAGGGTGCCGCTGGAGACGGTGGAGAAGGTGCTGCGGCTCTACCGGGAGCGGTACGGGGGCTTCAACGTGCGGCACTTCGTGGAGAAGCTCCACGAGGAGCACGAGGTGGCGCTGAGCTACACGTGGGTGAAGCTGGCGCTGCAGGGGGCGGGACTGGTGCCGAAGGGCCGGCGCAGGGCAGCGCACCGGATTCGGCGACCCCGGCGACCGCTGCCGGGAATGATGGTGCATGTGGACGGGAGCCGGCATGCCTGGCTCGGGCCCGAGCACGGCCAAATGGACATCGTGACACTGCTGGACGACGCCGACTCCCGGCTCTACTACGCCCAGCTGGTGGCGGAAGAGAGCACGCGGACCGTGATGGCCGGCCTGAGAGAACTGATCCGGAGCCGAGGGGTGTTCTGCTCGCTGTATTCGGACCGTGGCAGCCACTTCGTCTTCACGCCCAAAGCCGGGGGACCGCCGGACCGCTCGAAGAAGACCCAGCTCGAGAGAGCCCTGGACCAGCTCGGAATCGAGCTGATCGCCGCCCATTCCCCTCAGGCCCGTGGCCGCTGCGAGAGGCTCTATGGGACGCTTCAAGGCCGACTCCCCCAGGAGCTGCGACTGAGAGACATCCAGACAGTCGACGCGGCCAACACTTTCCTGCGAGAGGTCTTCCTCGACGACTTCAACCGCCGCTTCTCGGTCCCGGCAGCCGAGAAGGGCTCGGCCTTCACACCGTACCGCGGCCGCGACCTCGAGAAGATCCTCAGCATTCAGAGCGACCGCTCCGTCGACAACGACAATTGCGTCCGGGTCGACGGCCTGATCCTTCAGATTCCCAGGCAGGCCTTCCGCTTCTCTCTGGCACGCTGCCGGGTCGTGGCCTGTCGTCACCTCGACGACTCCCTCAGCCTTCACTACGGCCATCACCAGCTCGGCAGGTATTCCCCGCAAGGACAGCTCCTCGACCGCCCGCCCCAGCGAAAAGTCATCAAGTCCAGGGCCGCCTGACGATTCCGATGGCACCCAGCGCCACTCTCGCCCCGACCTTCGCCTCGCGGCGCGGGTCGGACCCGCCCTCCATCCCCCCGCGTCTCTTCCCTAACCCCTCAGCGAACGTGCGGACGTTTCACTCGTCCATCCAACCGGTCATCTTGACGTGCTCCCGACAGCGGGGGGCCGACCGCCGCGGCCCGCGCGGCTAGCAGGCTGCTGAAAATCGAGATTCGGGGTTGACGAGGGAGTCGGGGCACCCCAGGTTGTGGTGTGCGCGGCGAGAGAGAAGAACAGCCTGAATTGATGGTGACGGTGGTCGTGGAGGAGCTGATCCCCCAGGACCACCCGATCCGCCGGATCAAGAAGATTGCGGACGATGCTCTGGGGCGGCTGAAAGGCGACCTGGACGCGCTTTACGCCCGGACAGGCAGGCCGTCGATTCCGCCGGAGGTGCTGCTGAAGGCGCAACTGCTCATCAGCCTGTACAGCGTGCGGAGCGAGAGGCTGTTCTGCGAGCGGCTTCGGTACGACTTCCTGTTCCGGTGGTTCCTCGAGCTGCCGGGCGTGGGATCAGGCTTCGATGCGACGACGTTCACGAAGAACCGCCAGAGACTCCTGGACGCCGAGATCCCCCGGAAGTTCTTCGTGGCCGTCGTGGCGGAAGCTGCGGAGAGGAGGCTCCTCTCCGACGAGCACTTCACGGTCGACGGGACGCTGATCGAGGCGAACGCCTCCTTGAAGAGCTTCAAGAAGAAGGGCGACCCGGGGAGTGGAGGCACGCCTTCCGGCGGGTCCGGTCGAAACGCCGAGGTGGACTTCCACGGCGAGAAGCGCGGGAATCAGACGCACGCCTCGACGACCGATCCCGACGCCAAGCTCTTCCGGAAGGGCAACTCCCAGCCCGCGAATCTCTGCTTCATGGCGCATGCGCTGATGGAGCACCGAAGCGGCCTCTGTGTCGATGCCGAGATCACGCAGGCGACGGGCTACGCCGAGCGAGAGGCCGGGCTCGAGATGATGGAGCGGCGCAGCCACAAGCGACGAATGACCCTCGCCGCCGACAAGGCGTATGACACACGCGACTTCGTTGCGGCACTCCGTCAACTCCGGGTGACACCTCACGTCGCACAGAACACCACGAACCGCTCCAGCGCGATCGACCGCCGTACGACGCGTCATCCCGGCTATTCGGTCAGCCAGGTCCTTCGGAAGAGGGTCGAAGAAATCTTTGGCTGGGCCAAAGGCGTCGGCGGCCTGGCCAGGTCACGATTACGAGGCCTCCCACGAGTGGCCTCTCAGGTCCTCTCCACCCTTACCGCCTACAACCTCCTCCGCCTCGCCCGCCACCAGGCGGCCTGAGCAGGATTTCGGCCGACCGGGCCGGCCGAGCGGGCGGGCTCTCGACGCCTTCCGCCCTCTCGGCCTTCTCCCTTCAAGAAGTGCCGTTCTTCAGCAGCCTGCTAGCCCGGATCATTCACGAAAGTCGGAGCTGCCGAGGCGTTTGGACGCCGCGAAGGAGGCTTGACGCGGTCATTGGACTCGCTGACGACCTCGACGAGGCTTTCGGGTCAGAAATGGACAGAGAAGGCGTCTGAGGTGGCTTCGAGAGATCCCCACCCTTCGGGCCCGACACCCTGGAGACCCGCTTCGCGTCGTGGTTCGACGGGATCATCGAGAAGGCCCGCAGGGAGCTGCCCACCGCCCGGTGAGCCGCCGAAGGTCAGAGGAGCTCGCGCGTCGCGCGAGCTGGGGTGT
>JBLMYG010000257.1:0-4195 GCA_050258155.1 Acidithiobacillales bacterium | reverse complement strand
GCTCGAGCGAGAGGGGACCGACCTCGTCTTCACGCCGGAACCTTCCAGCATCTATCCGCCCGGCTTCGACACGTGGGTCGTCCCCGGAGGGCTCGCCGAACGCCTCGAGGGGGCCGTCCGGTCGGGGCACTTCCGGGGCGTCTCGACGGTCGTCCTGAAGCTCTTCAACATCCTGGAGCCCAACCGAGCCTACTTCGGCCAGAAGGACGCCCAGCAGGCGGTCATCGTCCGGAGGATGGCTCTCGACCTCGACCTCGACCTCGATATCGTCATCTGCCCCATCGTCCGGGAGCCGGACGGCCTGGCGATGAGCAGCCGAAACGTTTACCTGACGCCGCAGGAGCGGCGCGCGGCGCCGGTCCTCCGCCGGGCCCTCCGGGCTGCTTCGGCGGCCTGGGACATGGGCGAGCGCCGCGGCGAGGCCCTTCGGGCGGCAGCGGAGGCGGTCCTCGCGGCGGAACCGCTCGCCACCGTCGACTACGTCTCGGCGGCCGATCCCGAGACGCTCTCCGAGGTCGGGATGGCGCGTGGCCCGGTCCTTCTTTCGATGGCCGTCCGCTTCGGATCGACCCGGCTCATAGACAACCTCGTCCTGCCGGAAGGCACGGCGCTCTGACCCGGAGAAGCCCCGATGCTCCTCGCCCTCGACATCGGCAACACCACGATCACGCTCGGCCTGTACGACGGCGAGAAGCCGGGGCCGCGCTGGCGCCTCGAGACGGTCCGGACCCGTCTCGCCGACGAATACGGCCTCACGCTCGCCGCTCTTCTCTCGAACGCCGGGCTCTCCCGGGAAAAGGTCCGCGCCGCGGCCATCTCGTCCGTCGTCCCGCCGCTGACGGGGACCTGGGTGGACGTCTGCCGGCGGTTCCTCGGCGTCGAGCCCCTCGTCGTCGGAACGGGGGTGAAGACCGGCGTTCGCGTCCTCTACGAAGACCCGAGGCAGGTCGGGGCCGACCGGATCGTGAACGCCGCCGCGGTGAAGGAGCTCTGGGGCGGCCCTGCCTGCATCGTCGATTTCGGGACCGGGACGATGTTCGACGCCCTCTCGGCGCGGGGCGAGTACCTCGGGGGGGCCATCGCGCCGGGGATCGGCATCGCGGCCGAGGCGCTCCACGCCCGGGCCGCGAAGCTGCCGCGCGTCGACCTCGTCCGTCCGCCGACCGCCATCGGCCGGAACACCGATCACGCGCTCCAGTCGGGGCTCCTCTTCGGCTATGTCGGGCTCGTGGAGGGGATGGTGACGCGGTTCCGCGCCGAGCTGGGGCCCGAGATGAAGGTCGTCGCGACGGGAGGCTACTGCGAGCTCGTCGCGAAGGAGACGCCGGTGCTCGGAATCCTCGCCCCCTGGCTGACGCTCGACGGGCTACGGATCATCCACGCGATGAACCGCTGACCGCCAGCTTCCTGGCGATCCGGTCGAGGACTGCTTCGGCGACCTCTTCCTTCGTGAGAAGCGGGAGACGCTCCTCGCTGCCGTCGGCGTCGATCAGGACGACCCGGTTCGTGGCGGCCCCGAAGGCGGCGCCGGGCACCGTGACGTCGTTGGCCACGACGAGGTCGAGCCCCTTGGCCGCCAGCTTCCGGCGGGCCTCGGCAGCCGGGTCGCCCGTCTCGGCCGCGAAGCCGACCAGGACCCGCGGGTGTTTCGTCCTGCTCCTCCGCCGGCCGACGTCGGCGAGGATGTCGGCGGTCGGGGCGAGGTCCAGCGCCAGCGATTCCTTTTCGACCTTCTTCAGCTTCGTCTTCGCCGGTCTCTTCGGCGTGAAGTCCGCAACGGCAGCGGCCATGACGAGGGCGTCGGCTCTGGCGGCGGCCTCGAGGACCGCCTTGTGCATCTCGCCGGCGGTGACGACGTCGATCCGCTCGGCGCCGGCCGGGGTCGCGAGAGGCGTCGGCCCGGCGACGAGGACGACTCGGGCTCCCCGCTCGAGGGCGGCCCGCGCGATCGCGAAGCCCTGGCGCCCCGAAGAGCGGTTCCCGACGTACCGGACCGGGTCGATCGGCTCCTCGGTGGGGCCCGCGCTGACGACGAGCGTCCGGCCGGCAAGCGGCCCCTTCGCGCCGAGGAGCGATCTGAGCCGGTCGAGAATCTCCTCCGGCTCGACGAGCCTCCCGATTCCGGAGAGCCCGCTCGCCATCCGCCCCTCGGCCGGGCCGATGAAGAGAGCCCCGCGCGACCTCAGCGTCTCTACGTTGGCCCGCGTGGCGGGGTGCTCCCACATCCCCGCGTCCATGGCGGGGCAGAGGACGAGCGGCGCCCGGGAGGCGAGGGCGGCCACCGTCAGGAGATCGTCCGCGAGGCCGTGCGCCAGCCGGGCCAGGATGTCGGCCGTCGCCGGGGCGACGAGAAAGACGTCGGCATCGTGTCCGAGGGCGACGTGGGCGACGTGCGCCTCCTCGCTCCAGAGGTCCGTCAGCGCCCCTCGCCCGGTGACGGACCGGAACGTGAGGGGCGACACGAAGCGTGTTGCGGCGGCCGTCAGGACGGCGTCCACCAGCGCTCCCTCCTGCGTCAGCCGGCTCGCGAGGTCCGCCGCCTTGTACGCGGCGATGGAGCCGGTCACGCCGAGGACGATCCGCTTCCCGGCGAGGGAGGACATGGCGCATGGTTGTAGCACGCCGGGGGTCGGGCGGCGATCAGGAGGCCGTCGTGTCGGGGGCCTGGGCCTTGAAGACGTGCTTGATGTTCTGACCTTCCGCGATGAAGATGGTCTCTTCGGCGATGTTCGTCGAGAGGTCGCCGACGCGCTCCAGGTTCTTCGAGATCCCCATGATCTCGATGCAGGTCGAGATGAGCGCCGGGCTCTCGGCCATGTAGGTCAGAAGCTCCCGGATGAGCGACTTGTTCTTGTCGTCGAGAAGGTCGTCCCGCTGGCAGACCTCGAGGGCGAGGCCCGAGTCACGTCTCACGAAGGCATCGAGCGCGTCGCGCAGCATCCCGCGCGCGATCTCGGCCATGTAAGGGACGTCCACCCACGGCTTGAAGGGACGAACGTGGGACATCCGCTCTGCGGCCTCGGCGATGTTCACCGCGTGGTCGCCGATCCGCTCGAGGCCGGAGTTGATCTTGAGGCCGGAGACGAGGAGCCGGAGGTCGCTCGCGACGGGCTGCTGCGTGGCGAGGAGGTGAATCGTGTCGTCCTCGTTCCTGACCTCGAGCTCGTCGATGATCCGGTCGTGCTCGATGACCCGTCGGGCCTTCGTGGCGTCTGCTTCCACGAGCGCCTCCATCGCGAGGCGGATCTGATTCTCGACCTCGGCCCCCATGCCGATGAGGTGCCGGCGGAGGTTCTCCAGAAGCTCCGAAAAGTGCTCTTTCATGTCGTCTCCAGCGTTGATGCCGCCAGAGCCCGGGCGGCCGGGAGGGTGACGCTGAACCGGCTTCCCTTGCCCGGTTCGGATTCCACGGCGATCGAGCCCTGGTGAAGGATCAGAAGGTGCTTGACGATGGCGAGGCCGAGTCCCGTGCCCGGGATCGCCTTGGCCCGGGACGGATCGACGCGATAGAAGCGCTGGAAGATCTTCCCGAGCTCGCTTCGCGGGATCCCGATGCCGCGGTCGACGACGTGGATGGCGGCGCGGCCCGGGCCGCCGGGCTCCCCTGCGACGGCCTCGGCGAGGACGTCCACGCGGGATCCGGCGGAGGAGAACTTGATGGCGTTGTCGATCAGGTTCCGGAAGACCTGCGCGAGGCGCCTCCGGTCGCCGGCGACCGAGAGCCCCTCCGGCGCCTCCACGGCAACGGTGACGCCGCGCGCGGCCGCGAAGGCGCTGAGATCGTTCACGACGCCTTCGAGGAGAGCCTTCACCGGAACGGGAACCGTCTGGAGCGACACCCCTCCCGACTCGATCTGCGAGAGGTCCGTCAGGTCGGAGACGAGGTCCTGTATCTGGGACGACTGGCGGCTCAGGATGTCGAGGAGACGGGCCATGTCGGGCGGGAGGGCCGGCTCCGCCGAGAGCGTCTCGACGGCGGCCCGGATCGCCGCGATCGGGGTCCGGAGCTCGTGCGACATGTCGGAGACGAAGCGGCGCCGCATCATCTCCGCGTGCTCGCGCTCGGTGACGTCGCGGACGACGCCGACCGCTGCGGGCTCTCCCTGCCGCGCGGTGTGAGGGAGCGAGCGGACCGTCACCTCGAGGATCCGCTCGGGCGCCGACTCGCCGCCGAGCCGGACCGTCTCCGAGATCG
>JBLMYG010000256.1:0-8630 GCA_050258155.1 Acidithiobacillales bacterium | reverse complement strand
CGGGGACGCCGTCCGCGGCGTCCTGGCGATCTGGCGGATGGCCGCCCAGGAGAAGCACCCCGACCTCGTCCCGGTCCTCCGGGCCTTCAAGGTGACGGAGGGCAAGGACAGCGTGACGCTCGCCGGCACGCTCCCGGGAGCCTCGCTGCGCGCGCTCACCGAGAAGAGAGGCGCGACGAAGTCCTGACGCCCGGCGCGGCGGAAGCCGACCGGCGGCCTCCTCTTCCCCTTCCGGGCCGACGTGGGCTGTAAGATCGCATGGCCATTTGAAGGAGGCACGAGATGACGAAACGGATCATGACCCTGGCCCTGGCCGCCGTCGCGGCCGTCGGGCTTTGGGCCTGCTCGACCCTGACGACGTCCTACGATGCCAAGCCGGGGACGGACTTCTCGAAATACAAGACGTTCGCCTTCAAGGACACTGAGGACATCAAGAACACCATCCTCGTCGACCGGATCAAGTCCGCACTCTCGACGCAGCTGATGGCCAAGGGCCTGACCCGCAACGACGAGAACCCGGATCTCTGGGTCGTGGCGCACCCTCGCCTCTCGAAGCAGACCCAGATCAACACGTACAACACCGGCTGGGGCTACGGCTATTACGGGTGGCGGGGCGGCATGGGGACGACGACCTCCACCGTCGAGGAGATTCCGGTCGGCACGCTCATTGTCGACATTGTCGACGCCAAGGCGAAAGAGCTCGTCTGGCGCGGAACGGCGAGCGATACCCTCAAGGAAAACGCGACTCCCGAGGAGCGGGACAAGAGGCTGAACAACGCAATGGCCAAGCTCTTCGAGAATTTCCCCCCCAAGCAGAAGTAGCCGACGCCGGAGGAAAGATGATCCGCAAGACTCTCACGCTCTCTGTCTTCGTGGCCTTCCTTGTCGTTGCAAGCCTGCCGGCCCTCGCGGCCGGGGGGCCGCCGGAGCCGAAGAAAGTCACGAACGTGGAATCCATCACCGCCACGATCACGGCGATCGACACCGCCAACCGACTGGTCTCGCTCAAGGGGCCAAAGGGGAACGTCGTCACGGTGGAGGTCCCCGAGGCCGTCAAGCGCTTCTCCGAGCTGAAGGTCGGGGACGAGGTGACCGTCAAGTACACGGAGTCGCTCGTCGCCCGGATCGCGAAGCCGGGCGAAGTGGCCGGGGCCTCCGCCTCGACCGTCCGCTCCGAGGGGGCGAGGCCCGGCGGGGTCGCGAAAGGCGAGGTCACGGTCGTCGTGACGCTCATGAATATCGACCCGGCGGTCCCGTCGGTCACGTTCAAGACGCCGGACGGCGACGTCCGGACGATCCACGTCAGGGACAAGAAGAACCTCGAAGGGTTCAAGGCCGGCGATCAGGTGGCCATCACCTATACGGAGTCGCTCGCCGTGGACGTCTCGGCACCCCTCAAGAAGTAGCCCGGAGTCTCCGTTCGAATCGAGGAGGAGGCGCTGGGAGGCGCCTCCTCCTCCGGGAGCGTTCCGCCGCAGCCTTCACTCCGCTTCGGTATCAGCTCCTTGAAGAGATGTAGAGCGGCCCGGGCGTCGGGGCCTTCGGATAGAATCCGCGGCCTGGAAATGGACCCCGATTGGGCCCGGCGGGCCCGGATAGCTGGCGCTTGTCGTCCTTGCGGACGGGGGACGGCGGCGTGAAGCCGCTTCGCGTCCTCGAAGGTGCGCTCATCGCTGTCGGCGTCGCCCTTCTCGCCTTCTGGGGGTTCATGCGACTGCACCGCGCCGTGGGGGAAAGAGCGGATCTCTCCCGGTTTGCAGAGGCGCGCGAGGCTGCCCGCGGCGCCCCTGCCGCCGAGACGCCCGTCGTGGAGACGAGACCGGCCGTCGACACGAGCCTCTGGGCCCCGGAGCGCGTCCGGGCGTACGAGGAGAGCCTGCGGAAGAAGTTCGGTGCGCCGCTCGGGATTCTGTCGATCCCCAAGATCCGGCTCGAGGTCCCCGTCCTGGAAGGGACGGACGATCTGACGCTCAACCGCGCCGTCGGCCGGATCGAGGGGACGGCGCGCCCGGGCGAGGCGGGAAACCTCGGCATCGCCGGCCACCGCGACGGCTTTTTCCGTGGTCTGATGGACGTGGCCGTCGGCGACGAGATTCGCCTTTCGACCCTGACCCGGAGCTACGTTTACGTCATCGAGTCGATCCGGATCGTCGCGCCGGAGGACGTTCAGGTCCTCGACCCGACCCCGCAGCCCGTCCTCACCCTCGTGTCGTGCTATCCGTTCTACTTCGTCGGCAGCGCGCCGCGCCGGTTCATCGTCCGGGCGGTTCTCGTCGGCGAGTCACCTGTCGCAGGAAGCCGCGCAGAGGCCCCTCCTGCGATTCCTCGAAAGGAGGCCACAAGCGCCCGAAATCCATGATTCACGTTGTTTCAATTTGACATTTCGTCCGTTCTGACAGAATCCCCGAAGGAACCGGGTATCGCAGAAATCAGGAGGAGAGGAAAAAATGAAAGGATCAATCCGCATTGCCGTCATCGCGATGGCCGTCCTGGCGCTCTGCGCCGCGGGGACGGGCTTCGCCCAGACCACCAAGACCGAGCTGAGGACCGTCACCGTCCTCGGCGTCTCCGGGAACACGGTCCAGTTCACGAACGAGCAGGGCGAGACCAAGGAGTACACCGTCGCGCCGACACAGAAGTTCATGATGGACGGAAAGGAGATCGGCCTCGCCGACATCAAGCCCGGCATGAAGCTGACGGCGGTCGTCGAGACGACAACCACGCCGGTGGCGGTCAAGACGACCACGATCAAGAACGGCCGGGTCCTGGCGGTCGCGGGCGACACGCTCGTGGTCCAGGAGGCGAACGGCAACCACAAGTACACGATCCCCCACGACTACAAGTTCCTCGTCAACGGACAGCCGATGACGCTCGCCGATCTCAGGCCGGGAATGGAGCTGACCGCGACGATCGTCTCGAAGGAGACGAAGAATGTCACGGAGCGGGAGCTGAAGACCGTCTATGCCAAGGGGGCAGCGCCCGCGCCGGCCCCGAAGGCAGCCGCGGCGCCGGCCCCGCCGCCACCGGCAGCAGAGGCCGCTCCGGCCCCGGCTGCGGCAGAGGCCGCCCCTGCGAAGAAGAAGCTCCCGAAGACGGCGAGCCCGGTGCCCCTCGCGGGCCTTGCCGGTGGTCTGTCTCTCCTCGCAGGCCTCGGTCTCCGGCTCCGTCGTGCCCGGTGACCCGGTAGCGCTTGAATGCAGACATAGAAATTGGCGGCCTCTTCGGAGGCCGCCCTTTTCATTTCGGCAGGGACCTGGAGTCAAAGATGTCAAGGATGAAGGAGGAACCATGAGGAGAATCGTCGCTCTGTCGGCCGTCGCCGTCCTGGTGGCGGCATCCTCGGCGCTGGCGCAGAGCCCGCAGCCGGCCGCTGGTACGAAGGCGAGCACGAGCATGGCCAAGTCGCTCGGCCTCGTCGTTTTCCCTGCGAAGAACCAGACCCCCGAGCAGCAGCAGAAGGACGAGTACGACTGCTACGTCTGGGCCAAGGGGCAGACGAACTATGACCCCGTCGCCCCACCGCCAACCCCCACCGCCGTCGCTGCCCAGCAGCAGAAGGGCGGGGCGGTCAAGGGAGCCGCGAGGGGGGCGGCGGGCGGCGCGGCGGTCGGGGCCATCGCCGGGGATGCCGGAACCGGCGCGGCCATCGGCGCGACCGCCGGCGCTGTGAGGGGACGGCGCCAGCAGAAGGGGGCCGAGAAGCAGGCCGCCGAGAAGGCCAAGTCCGACCAGGCAGCGGCCGCTGCGGGGCCGAAGGAGAACTACAAGAAAGCCTTCAAGACCTGCCTGCAGGGGAAGGGCTACACGGTCAACTAGGGCCTTGGCCCCGCCGGGTCCACGGCCAGTCGAGCCAGAGAAACTGGTAGGCGATCCCGTACGTGTTGAAGCGCGAGCCGACCCGCGCGCTGACGCCCGTCGCCGCGAGGAGTTTGATCGTGTGGCCGCGGGCCACCGGGAGGGAGAACGTCGCCCCGACCCGGGTATTGGACTGTCGCGTGTCGCCCGGGACACCGTTCGTGGCCGTCCGGCCCCCGCCGTAGAACGTCGCGTCGAGCGCGAGCCAGAGCTGGGGCCGGAAGGTATAGCCGGCATGCGCCTGGAACGTGAAGAGCGGGTCCTGCGACCGGACGTTCTCGCCCGGGTATGTGTGGGTGTTGTCCATGAAGAGCCAGACGCCGGCGGAGGCTTCCAGCGTCCAGTGGCCCGTCGGGTGGGACAGCCCGAACTCCGGCTTGAAGGCCCACCGGTTCGTGCCGATGTTGATGAGCTTCTCCGGGCTGTACTGGCCCGTGGGGGCGGAGACGACGAGGCTGAACCCGAGCGTCGTCTCGGGCTTGCGGGCGCGGAACTCCTTCATCGTCAGAGCCGGACCGCCGAGAAGGTTGACGACGAAGCGGACGCGGAGGTCCCCGAGGCCCGAGCGCGTGATCCGCGTGTAATCCTCGCCCACGTTGCCGTTGATGGAACCGAAGGCGTACGGCACGGCGACGGCGGCGCTCGCGAACCGGCCGAACAGGGGGAACGTGTGGCCGTATCCGGTGCTCACGCCGTTGATGTACGCGTTGACGTCGGAGAAGGGGAGGGAGGGGTCGAACAGGACCTCGCCCGACTGGTACGAGTAGCCGACGATGAAGAAGTTCGCGCCGACGGGCGATGGGGCATAGGCGCGCGGCTCCAGCTCCTGGGCCGCGGCACGCGTGCAAGGGACGACGCCGAGGAGAAGGAGCGTCGCCCATAGCGGCCTTCGGCACAGCTCTCGCGGAAAGAAGACCATCGCGTTTGTTCCCGGCGCCCGACCATAGCAGAGAGCGGAGGCGCGCAGACCGAGGAGGCCGAAGAGCCGTGCCCTGATCCGCGCCCTCATCGGGCCGGACGGGAGGCCGATGGATTTAGAGATCGTCCGGGCGGCGAGGGCGCCGTGACGGCTGGACACCCCGCGTAGCCTCTGTGACAATCACTCAGCCCCGGAAGATCCAGAAGACGCCGCAACCAAGGAGACCTCATGCGATTTCGCCGCTTCCTCCCGGCCGTGCTGGCCGGCATCGTCGTTCTGGCTGTCGCAATTCCTGCGGACGCGCAGTACACGACGCCGTCCGCCGGAGGCCCGGGGATGAACGAGACGTTCCGGATCGACGTCGGCGGCTTCTTCCAGAAGTTCGATACGAGCATCTTCCTCGAGTCGTCGACCGGGGCGTCGACGGAGATCAGCCTCGAAGACACGTTCGCCCAGGACACTCACAAGACGAGCTTCCGGGTGGATGCCTACTGGCGCCTGGGCCGACACGCCAGCGTGGTGCTCGGATACGTGGGGTGGTCGCGCTCTGCCTCGACGAATCTCGCCCAGGACGTCCAGTGGGGCGACTACGTCATCCACGCCGGATCGGCGGTCGACTCGAAACTTCGCGTAACCGTCCCGTCGCTCTACTACGCCTACTCGGCCGTCAACAACGGCACGATGGACCTCGGCGGAATGATCGGCATCTCGACCTACGTCAACAAGGCCGACCTCGACGCCTCGGGATCGATCTCGGGGCCGAGCGGGACGACGAGCGGGAGCTACAGCTCGGACCAGTGGCACATCACGGTGCCGGTGCCGGCCACGGGGGCCTACCTCCGGTACGCGCTCTACCCCGGGCTCCTCCTGGACGCACAGGTCAAGTGGCTCCCGTCGGTCACGATCTCGGGCTACCACGGCGGCATGCTCGAGTACCGGGCGGGTCTGGATTTCTACTTGACGAAGAACTTCGGTATCGGTGCGGTTTACAACTACACGCACATCCACGTCTATCGCGTCGAGACCAATACGGTCGGGTTCGACTTCAGGTACAGCGGCCCCTACGCTTACGTGAGCGTGGTGTTCTAGGGGCGGCCACGCCCGGGAAGTCTCCGCGTCCTCGCCTCGGGGAGCGACGAGGCGTTCCGGGAGCGGCTTCGGAATTTCCCAAGGAGATGATCATGGAAACCCGCCACAGGTCGTTGGTGAGCGCCGTCGTCCTGCTCGTCGCGTTCGGCCTCGCTCCGGGCGCGGGCGGCCCCGCCCTCGGCCAGGCGGCGAAAGCTCCGGATAACACGGACCGGGGGTGGCCTCGCGTCTACAAGGCGGGGGGGACCGAAGTCGTCCTTTTCCAGCCGCAGGTCGACTCCTGGGAGGGGTACAAGAAGCTCACCGCGCGCCTCGCGGTTTCGGTCCGGCCGAAGGGGGCCGAGAAGCCGGAGTACGGCGTCCTCGAGCTCGAGGCCCGGACGGAGACGGACCTCGCGAAGCACGTCGTCACGATGTACAAGCCGGAGGTCCGGTCGGTCCGCTTTCCGAAGACTTCCCAAGAGAAAGCGACGGAGTACGAGAAGGCGGTCCGGTCGATCTCACCGGCCCGGACGAAGGCCGAGATCTCCCTCGAGCGCGTCCTCGCCTACGTGAAGCTCGGCGAGGAGCAGAAGAAGGGGATCACCGTGAACCTCGATCCCCCGCCCGTCTTCTACAGCGACTCGGAGGCCATCCTCGTGATCTTCCTCGGCGAGCCCCGATTCTCGAAGATCGAGGACGTGCCACTCGAGTTCGGCCTCAACACGAACTGGGACGTCTTCCGGGATCCGGAGACCGGGACGAACTACCTCCTCTTCCGCGACGGCTGGCTCGAGGCTCCGGACCTGAAGGCCGGTCCGTGGACGCCCATGAAGACAGCCCCGAAGTCGCTCAAGAAGCTCCCGAAAGGCGGGGCGTGGGACCGCGTTGCGAAATCCGTTCCGGGCAAACAACTGGAGTCCGTACCGCGCGTCTTCGTCTCGGACCGGCCCGCCGAGCTGATCCAGACGAAGGGGCGGCCCACCTTCGAGGCCGTTCCCGGCACGAAGCTCTCGACCGTCTCGAACACCCAGAACACCCTCTTCTTCCACTCCGGCGAGAGCCAGTTCTACTTCCTCGCGGCGGGCCGCTGGTTCCGCGCGAAGGACCTCGCGGGGCCGTGGACGGCGGCGACGACGAGCCTCCCCCCCGACTTCCAGGCGATCCCGAAGAACCACCCGAAGGCCGGTGTCCTCGCCTCGGTGCCGGGGACGCAGGAAGCCGACGACGCCATCCTCGTGGCTTCGATCCCGCGGGCCGGCGTGGTGGACCGGGTCATGGCGACCGTCACCGTCACCTACGACGGGGAGCCGAAGTTCGAGCCGATCGAGAAGACGGGCGTCTCTTTCGCGGTCAACACCCCGAACGACGTCTTCCAGGTCGGCTCGCGGTACTACTGCTGCTTCCAGGGAGTCTGGTTCGCCGCGGCGTCGCCGACGGGCCCGTGGAACGTGGCGGACTCCGTCCCGAACGAGATTTACTCCATTTCCCCGACGTCGCCGAAGTACCACGTCACCTACGTGACGGTCGTCGATTCGACGCCCGACACGGTGACCTGCTCCTACACCTCCGGCTACGAGGGCGAGATCGTCTCCTCGGGCGTCGTGGTCTACGGGACCGCAGTGACGGTCGGCGTGTGGGCCACCGGTCCGTACTACTGGGGCTACTACCCGCCCTACTACTGGGGCTACGGCTACTACCCGCCGTACTACGGCGGCGTGACGTACTGGACGGGCGCGTACGGCTACGGCTGGACCGCTTACGGCCCGTACGGCGGTGCGGGATACGGCGCCCGCTACAACCCGGCCACCGGCGTCTATTCGCGAGGCGGGTATGCGTACGGGCCGGGGGGCGGCGCGGCCTGGAGGACGGGCTACAACCCGTCGACCGGGACCTGGGCCGGCCAGCGGGGCGGCTACAACGCCTACGGCTCGTGGAAGCAGGGCGCCGTCACGAACGGCACCGACTGGGCGCGCGGTGGGCGGGTGTCGAACGCGCAGGGAACGGCCGGCGGCTTCCGGACCTCAGGCGGGGCGGCCGGTGTGGGCTACCGCGGCGAGCAGGGGAGCGGCTTCGTGGTTCGCGGCAAGGAAGGGGACATCTACGCGGGGAAGGACGGCAACGTCTATCACCGCGACGGGTCGGGCAACTGGTCGAGCGCCGGCGGCGACCGGGTCTCGCCGCAGGGTTCGGGAACCCGAGACTCCCTGAATCGTGACTACCAGGCGCGGCAGTCGGGGAACGCTCGCGCCTCGTCGTACCAGAGCCGCGGGTCGGCGGGAAGCTCTCGCGGCGGAGGTGGGCGCCGGCGCTGACGGCGGCGACCGCTTCTGCCGGTGAGGAGCTTGTCGCGTCTACTTCTTCTCGACCTCGAGGAGGTCGATGACCCGCTTCACGCCCGGGACGCCCTTCGCGGTCTCGCGGGCGATCTTGAGCCGCGCCTCGTCGGGCAGGGTCCCGCGCACGAGGACCGACCCGGCCACGGCCTCGACCTTCAGGTTCTTGAAGTGGCCCCCCAGCTCCTTCTTCAGGGCCTTGTCGACGGCACCCTCGAGCGAGTTGTCGGCCGACTCATCCTTGACCTTGCCTCCGAAGAGCGACTTCTCGGCCGGGGTCTTGATCTGGTTGTCGACCTTCGTGACGCCGGGGACGCTGAGGGCGACCTCCTCGGCCAGCTCCTGCGTGTCGCGTCCCTGAACCTCGCCGACGAGGACGACCTTGTTTTCGACGATCGCGACCTTGATCGTCTTGGCGTCGTCCCCGAGCTTCTCGACGAGCTTCTTCTGGA
>JBLMYG010000255.1:0-3324 GCA_050258155.1 Acidithiobacillales bacterium | reverse complement strand
ACCCGGCCAAGGTCCACCTGGCCATCGCCAACTTCACCGGCTCGATCCGGCTGCTGGTCGGCCTCGGCTGGCCGCTCGTCTACTTCTCCGCGGCCTTCTTCGCGGCGCGGACCGGGAAGCGGAGGACGTGGGTCGAGATCCGCCTCGAGGACGAGCACGCCATCCAGGTCCTCTCCCTCCTTCCGGTCCTCGCGTGGTTCACCTTCGTCTGGTGGAAGGGGAGCCTCGCCCTCCTGGACGCCGTCGTACTCGTGGCACTGTACGTGGCCTACCTCTGGCTCCTGTCGCGCATCCCGCCCCGCGCGGAGGACATGGAGGAGGTCGAGGACCTGCCGCGCGTCTCCCGGTGGGCGCTCTCCTTCGGCCCGCGAAAGCGCGGCTGGGCCATCGCCCTCCTCTTCCTCGTGGGGGGCGGGGTCCTCTATTTCGCGGCCGAAGCGTTCGTCGAGTCGATGCTCGCCATTGCCGTGACGATGGGCGTCGCTCCCTTCTTTTTCGTCCAGTGGGTCGCGCCGTTTCTCTCGGAGTTCCCCGAGAAGCTCTCGGCCTTCAACTGGGCGCGGCAGATCACGAAGGCGCCGATGGCCCTGATGAACCTCCTCTCCTCGACGATCAACCAGTGGTCGGTCCTGTCGGGCCTCATCCCGGTCATCTACTCGATCTCGCGCGGCGAGCCGTCGGTCCTCGTCTTCGACATCCACCAGCGAGAAGAGATCCTGCTGACGATCCTCCAGAGCGCGCTCGGTCTCCTCCTGCTCCTCAACCTGAAGCTCGAGGCGTACGAGGCCGGCATTCTCTTCGTCTTCTGGCTGGTCCAGTTCCTCTTTCCTTCGACCCGCCACCCAATGATCTGGGTCTACACGGGATGGTGCGGCGTCGAGATCCTCCGGATGGCCCTCGGCTCCCGCAAACCCGTCGCCTTCGCGGCCGCGAGGCGCGTCCTTCGGAAACGGGGACGATCTCCCGGCGGGACCGGGTGATGTGGATGATGCGTTCGCGTCAGGGACGTGCGGGCTTGCGGCCGTAGACTGAGGACATGATCAGCCACCTGGCACGCTCGATCAGCGAGTCGCCGACGCTGCGGCTCAACGAGGAGGCCCGCCTCCTCCGGGAGAGGGGCGAGCCCGTCATTCACCTCGGGATCGGCGAGCCGAAGAACAAGGCCCCCCTGGGCGCGATCCTCGGCTCGGCTGCGAAGCTCCTCTCCGGCGACGTGAAGTACACGCCGACCGACGGCCTCCCCTCCCTGAAGAAGGCGATCCTCCGCTACACGGAGGACAACTACGACCGGATGGTCGCCCCCGAGAACGTCATCGTCACCGAGGGGGCGAAGCAGGCGATCTTCAACATCCTCTACGCCGTCTGCGACCCGCAGGACGAGGTGATCCTCCTCGCCCCGTACTGGGTCAGCTACCCGGAGATGGTGAAGATGGTGCAGGCGATCCCCGTGATTGTCACGCCCGAAGACGGGAGCTTCGTGCCGCGCTTCGAAGAGGTCGAGCGGGCCGTCTCGTCGTCGACGAGGGCCATCCTCCTCAACAGCCCGAACAACCCGTCGGGCGCCCTCTTCCCCGAGGAGTTGATCGCGTCGCTCGTGGCCCTCTGCGAGAAACGGGGGATCTGGCTCGTCTGCGACGACCTCTACCACAAGCTCGTCTTCGACGGAAAGGTGGCCGTTCCTGCGTGGCGCCACACCACGGCGGACCTGGAGAGCTCGAAGGTCGTGGTGGTGAACGGCGTCTCGAAGGTCTACGGGATGACGGGCTTCCGGATCGGCTGGGTCGTCGCCGGCCGTGAGCTGGTCCGCGTCCTGACGAACATCCAGGCCCAGACGACCTCCTGCGTCCCGGCGATCTGCCAGGCGGCGGCGGAAGGGGCGCTGACGGGACTCCAGAGCACCGTGGAGTCGCTGCGCCTCACGATCCAGAACAACCGCGACGTCCTGCTCCAGGAGCTCCGCTCCTTCCAGGGCGTGAGGGTCCGGAAGCCCGAGGGGACCTTCTACGCGCTTCCGGACTTCAGGGCCTGCCGGATGGGATCGGAGGAGATGGCGGATCTTCTTCTCAAAAAGGCGATGGTCGTCACCGTCCCGGGGGTGGAGTTCGGGATGGAAGGGCATCTCCGCCTCTCCGTCTCGGGGAGCGTGAAGGAGATCACCGAGGGGATCGAACGGATGAAGTGGGCCCTCGACCCCTCCTCCCCGAACGAGATCTGGATCGGCGACCGCAAGCTCCTGAGGGACTGGCTGTGAACAACCTCCTCGACATCCGGACGCCGGCGGAAGGGGAGGCGCAGGCGCTCAAGGCCGAGTACGGCCTGGCCAACCTCGGCCTGACGAACCTCCGGAAGGCCTACTGGAACCTCCCGACGGAGGCTCTCTACGAAGAGATCGTCTTCCGCCGCGAGGCGCGGATCGCCCGGATGGGTCCGGTCGTCGTCGACACGGGAAAGCACACGGCCCGCGCCGCGAGCGACAAGTTCGTGGTCCGGGAGCCCGAATCGGAGAAGAACGTCTGGTGGGGGGTCTACAACCGCCCCTTCGCGCCCGAGAAGTTCGACGAGCTCTTCGGCCGGCTGCAAGGGTATCTGCAGGGACGAGACCTTTTCGTCCAGGACTGCTTCGGCGGCGCCGACCCTGACTACCGGCTCCCGGTCCGGATCGTCACCGAGACGGCCTGGCATTCGCTCTTCGCGCGGAACATGTTCATCAAGCCGGCCTCAAATGACGACTACCGGCGGCACGTCCCCGGCTTCACGGTGATCTGCGCCCCCGGCTTCAGGGCCTTCCCTTCGGCCGACCAGACGCCGTCGGAGACCTTCATCGTCCTCAACTTCGCCCGGAGGCTCTGCCTGATCGGGAACACGGGCTACGCCGGAGAGATCAAGAAATCGGTCTTCACGGTCCTGAACTATCTTCTTCCGCTCGACGGGGTGCTGACGATGCACTGCTCGGCCAACGTCGGAAAGGAGGGGGACACGGCCCTCTTCTTCGGCCTCTCCGGGACGGGGAAGACGACGCTCTCGGCCGACCCGAGGCGGGGCCTCATCGGAGACGACGAAGCGGGATGGAGCGACAAGGGGATCTTCAACTTCGAGGACGGCTGCTACGCCAAGGTCATCGCCCTCTCGCCCACGGCGGAGCCGCAGATCTGGGGCGCGACCCGGCGGTTTGGGACGATCCTGGAGAACGTCGTCTACGACCGGGTCACGCGCCTCGTCGACCTCGACGACGACCGGCTGACAGAGAACACCCGGGCCTCCTACCCGCTCGACTTCATCGAGAATGCCGTGGCGAGCCGGGTGGGCGGCCATCCGAAGAACGTC
>JBLMYG010000254.1:0-5315 GCA_050258155.1 Acidithiobacillales bacterium | reverse complement strand
TTTCGGACACCATCTTCTCGTGCACCGCGTCGTAGTAGTTGCCGACGTTGAAGGCTTCGAAATCGAACGATTCGGTCGCTTCCGCCTTCCACAAGCGCAGGAGACTGGTCGTGGGGACGCGATAGCCGGGCACGGGCGTGTCATGCGCGACGCCCCGGACCACTTTCTCGGGGACCCAGCGGACGCGGTAGCGCCTCCGCTCGTCGAGGCCGTGCTCGGTGTGCCCTCCGAGCTTCACGTCGAACGCGATGTCGGGGTGCGCGATCTCCCACGGGTTGCCGGAGTGAAGCCACTTGTCCGTGAGCTCGACCTGCCAGCCGTCGCGAATCGCCTGATCGAAGATGCCGAACTCGTAGCGGATACCGTAGCCGATCGCGGGAATCCTGAGCGTCGCCAGCGAGTCCACGTAACAGGCGGCCAGACGGCCGAGCCCTCCGTTGCCCAGGCCCGGCTCCTCTTCCTGTTCGAGAAGGTCGGACAGATCCTGGCCGACCCGGGATACGGCTTCCCGCGTCGCCTCCCAGATCCCCAGGTTGACCAGGCAGTTGCCCAGATGCGGCCCGGTCAGGAATTCCGCCGAGAGATAAGCCACGGCCTTTCCGGCCTTGCCGCTGGCGATCGCTTCCGCCGTCTTGATGTAACGGTCGAGCAAACGGTCGCGAACGGTATAGGCCAGGGCCATGTACCAGTCGTTGCGAGTCGCGATGCGGGGCAGCTTGGCCTGGTGAAAATGCAGGTTGTCGATCAGGGATTCGGCAATCGCATCGGCTCCGGAGCCCGTGCGGATGCTGGCGCGCTCAGGCCCCTTCCCCGCGGCTTCCAATTCGTTTTCGACGAGAGATTTCATCGCTTACCCCCAGGTTCGACTTGCGAAGCCCCGACGATGTCACCGATCCGTCGCGCGGGGCGTGATCAACATTCATCATGCCGATGCGATCGGCGGTCCACGGCGAGCCGGCGCGAAACCCGGGGAGGCCTCTCGCGGCCGATGCGAGCCCGGGTTACGGCTTCGCGGAGGCGGGCGTGGCCGCAGGCGATTCCCATCCCGGGCTCTGGATGTTCCAGCCGCCGCCCAGGGCCTTGTAGATGTCGACGTAATTCGAGAGGAGGTTGAAGCGCGCTCGCGCGAGCAGGATCTCGACCGGATAGAGCTGCTGCATGGCGTAGAGGACCTCGAAGTAATTCGCGAGGCCGCTGTCGTAGCGCAGATTGGTCAGCCGGACCATCTCGCTGTAGTCGCTGACCGTGCGGGAGAGCTCGGCCACCGTGGCGGCGTACTTCTCCCGGGCATAGAGAACGGTCGTCGTCTCGGAAAAGGCGTTGGTCACGGCCTGCTCGTAGAAGACGCGGGCCTGCTGCCACTGCGCGAAGGCCACGTCGTACTCGCTCCGGAGCCTTCCTCCCTGGAAGAGGGGGCCGAAAAGGCCCGCGGCGATCGACCAGGTTTTCCCGGCGGGATAGAAGAAGTTGTCGAGCTCGGGCCCGACGGCGCCGAAGAGGCCCGTCAGGCTGATCCGCGGGAAGAAGTTCGCGGTCGCCACACCCACGCCGGCGTTGGCCGCGATGAGATCCTGCTCGGTCTGGCGAATGTCGGGACGCCGCTCGAGCAGGCCCGAGGGCAGGCCCACCGGGATGTCGGGGGGCGCCGTCTGGGAGGCCAGATCCTGTCCGCGGGGGATCGGCTCGGGGTTGCGCCCGAGCAGGAAGCTCAGCCGATTCTCCGTCGCCTCGATCTGCCTCTCGATGTCCGGCACCTGAGCGGCGACCTGAGAAAGGGCCGCCGAAGCGTAGGAGGTCTCGAGCGCCGAGGCGGCGCCTTCGGCGAGCTTGCGCTGGAAGAGGTCGGAGGTCTGCTGGAAGGCGTGGACGGTCTTCTTCGCGATCGCGAGCTCCTCGTCGAACTCGCGCAGGAGGAAGTAGGTCCGCGCCACCTCGGAGACGAGCGAGAGGAGGACGCCGCGGCGGGCCTCTTCGCTCGAGAGGTACTGGGCCCTGGCCGCCTCGTTCAGCCGGCGGATGCGCCCCCACAGGTCGAGCTCCCATCCGAAATTCACGTTGACCGTGTGGAGATTGTTGGTCGCCGTGCTGAACGGAGGCACGTAGACCGAGTTGCGGCCGCGGGAAAAGTCCGCGCCGTAGCCGATCTGCGGAAAGAACTCCGACCGGGCGATTCCGGCCCGCGCCCGGGCCTCCTCGACGCGCCAGGCCGCCAGGTGAACGTCGTAGCCGTTCTGGAGCGCCTCGTCGATCAGCCGCTGCAGCTCGGCATCCCGAAAGGTCTCCCACCACGGCTGGTCGGCCAGTGTCGCCGCCGGGGCGGGCGGGCCCTGGACCTCGCGATACTGGTCCGGCGCATTGACGGCCGGCTGCTTGTAGTTGGGGCCGACGGCGCAGCCGGTCAGCAGGACGAGTCCGGCGAGGGCCGACGAAAACCTTCTCAAGTCAGTGCCCTCCGCCCGCGGGGCTTTGTGTCGGGACCGGCGCCGTCGTCGAGGCCGCGCCCTCGGCTTCCTTCGGCTTTCCCTTCCCGGCGATCTTCTCGACGAGGACGAAGAGAGCCGGAATGATGAAGACCGCGATGCCAGTCGCCGCGAGCATCCCGGCGATGACGACCGTGCCGAGGACCTTGCGCGAGAAGGCCCCCGAGCCGGTCGCGGTCCAGAGCGGAACGCAGCCGAGGATGAACGCGAAGGACGTCATCAGGATCGGCCGCAGCCGGAGCTTCGCTCCCTCGAGCGCAGCATCGACGAGGCTCTTGCCCTCCTTCTGCTGCAGGACGGCGAACTCGACGATCAGAATCGCGTTCTTGGCGGCGAGCCCGATCAGCATGACGAGGCCGATCTGGCCGTAGACATCGAGGTTGAATTTTCGCATCAGGAGCCCCAGGAAGGCGCCAAAGACCGCGACTGGCACCGACAGCAGGACGCTGAACGGCAGGGACCAGCTCTCGTAGAGCGCGGCGAGGATCAGGAAGACGAAGACGAGTGACAAGACGAAAACGCGCGCGCCCGCCCCCGCCGCCTTGACCTCCTGGTAGGACATGTCGGCCCAGGCGTAGCCCATCTCGCGGGGCATCGTCTCCCTGAAGACCGCCTCGAGAGCCGCGGTGGCCTGCCCCGAGCTGTAGCCGGGCGCCGGGGTCCCCGTCACCTGCGCGGCGCGGAAGAGGTTGAAGCGGTTGGTGAACTCGGGGCCCGCCATCCCCCGCGTCGTGGCGACGGCCGAGAGCGGGACCATCTGGCCGTCGTTGTTCTTCACGTAGAACTGGTTGATGTCATCCACCTTGACGCGGCCCTCCGCCTCGGCCTGCAGGAAGACCTTCCACTGGCGCCCGAAGCGGTTGAACTGGTTGACGTAGATGCCGCCGAGAAAGGCCTGCAGAGTCTGGTAGACGTCGCCGACGGCCACACCCTGCTTCATAACCTTGTCCCGGTTGATGTCGGCGAAAATCTGGGGCACCGAGGGCCGCCAGACGCTCTTGACGTCGGCCAGCTCGGGCCTCTTGCGCGCCGCCTCCAGGAACTTCTGGAGGTTCTCGTTCAGGAACTCGACGGTCCCTCCGCTCCGGTCCTGGAGCCACAGGGAAAACCCTCCGCCGGTCCCGAGGCCCTGGATCGCCGGGGGCGGAAACGCGAACGCGCTCGCCTCGAGGATCTGGGCCCGAAGCTCCGCGTTGACCCGCCGGATCATCGCCGCGGCTTCCATCTCCTTGCCCTTGCGCTCCTCCCACGGCTCGAGAGAGACGAAGAAGATGGCCGTGTAGGGGGCCGACGACCCGGCGAGCAGGCTGTAGCCGGCGACCGTCGTCACGTACCGGACACCTTTCGTGTCGCCGAGCAGCTTCTCGATCTTCCGGCATACCGCGTCAGTCCGCTGGAGGGACGATGCGTCGGGGAGCTGGACGTTCAGGAAGAAGTAGCCCTGGTCCTCCTCCGGAAGGAAGCCCGAGGGGAGCCTCTTGCCGAGGAGGCTCGAAAGGGCGACGAAGCCGCCGAGGATCAGGAGGCTGACCACGGTCTTCCGGATCAGGTGGTGCGAGAGGTTGACATAACCGTTGGTCGCCTTCGCAAACACGCGGTTGAACCAGGCGAAGAACTTCCCGAGAGGCCCCTTCGATTCCTTCTTGGGCTTCAGGATCAGGGAACAGAGCGCCGGCGAGAGCGACAGGGCGTTGAAGGCCGAGATCAAGACCGAGACGGCGATCGTGATGGCGAACTGCATGTTCATCCGCCCCTGAATGCCGCCCATGAAGGCCACAGGGATGAACACGGCGGAGAGGACGAGGGCGATTCCGATGACCGGCTGAGACACCTCCTCCATGGCCTTCAGCGTCGCTTCCTTCGGCGAGAGGCCGTGCTCGATGTGGAGCTCCACGGCCTCGACCACGACGATGGCGTCGTCGACGACGAGACCGATCGCGAGCACGAGTCCGAAGAGGGACAGCGTGTTGATCGAGAAGCCGAGCATCGGGAAGACCATGAACGTGCCGACGAGGGAGACGGGCACGGCCAGCAGCGGGATGAGCGTGGCCCGCCACCCCTGCAGGAACAGGAACACGACGATGATGACGAGGACGATCGCCTCGAACAGGGTGTGCGTGATCTCCTTGATCCCCTCGGTGACCGGAAGCGTGGTGTCGAGGGCGATTACGTAGTCCAGGTCGTCCGGGAAGCGCTCCTTCAGTTCCGCCATCGTCTTCTTGATGCCTTCGGCCACGGCGATCGCGTTGGAGCCGGGGACCTGGAAGACGCCGATCGGACAGGTGGGCTTGCCGTTCAGCCGGGCGCGCTGCTGGTAGTTCAGGGCGCCGAGCTCGATCCGGCTGACGTCCTTCAGGCGGACGACGGACCCGTCGGGGTTCAAGCGGACGACGACGTCGCCGAACTCCTGGGCGGTGACGAGGCGCCCCTGGGCGCGGACGGTATAGGTAAACTGCTGCCCCTTCGGGGCAGGCTCGGTGCCGATGCCCCCCGACGGGTTCACGGCGCTCTGCTGCCTCAAGGCGTTCATGAGATCGGGGACGGTCAGCCCCAGGCTCGCCAATCGCTCCGGCTTGACCCAGATCCGCATGGCGTAGTCGGCCGTCCCGTAGTTCTGGATCTGGCCGACGCCCGGGACGCGGTAGATGGCGTCGTTGACGTTGATCGTCGCGTAGTTGCCGAGAAAGAGCGCGTCGTACGTTCCCTTGGGGGAATAGAGGGAGACGATCAGCAGGGGGCTGCTCGTCGCCTTCTTGACCGTCAGCCCGAACTGGGTGACGTCGGTCGGCAGGTTCGGCTGCGCCTGCGAGACCCTGTTCTGGGTATTGACCTGAT
>JBLMYG010000253.1:0-4240 GCA_050258155.1 Acidithiobacillales bacterium | reverse complement strand
AGGACGAAGTTGGTCTGGACGTACGGCACGTATCTCAGGATCGTGTTGACGTGCTCGGAGACCTCCACGACCTTCTTCATCCCCTTCATCGTCCCGGTCTTCGACTTGTTGCCCAGTTCGTACCAGGACTCGATCCCGGGGAGGAGCGCTGCAAATCCGTTCTTCCGAAGCCGCGCAAGGTGCGGCTCGGTGAGGATCGAGAGGCTGCTCTCGGCGGCGAAGGCGATGCTCCCCGGAGGGACAGCCTCCTCGATGGCGCCCAGCGTCTCGTCGAAGCGGACCCCGAAGTTCGGGTCGTGCCAGCCGACGTTCGGCCGGCGCTGCTTCGTCCGGAGGAACCGGAGGTCGTCCTTCAGGACCTCGAGGTCGAGGGGCTGATACGGGACGGTCGCATCGATACAGAAGCTGCACGTGTACGGGCACCCGAGGCTGGCAAGCATCGGGACGAGCTTCAGGGCGGGGGCCTTCCGAAGCGTCGGCTCGATGAACTTCCAGCGCTCGCGGACCCCGGGGAGGGAGAGCGGCTGCCGCGCGGCGGTGACCTGCCTGCCGTGCGGGCGGTGCGGGGAGCAGTCGGCGAGGACGTCGCGCAGGACCGAACGGTCGGTGAAGCCGAAGACGTAGTCGAAGTAGTTCGCCGCGTCTTCCGGGAAGCAGCGGGCGTGGGGGCCTCCGAGCGCCGTCACCGCGCCCCGGGAGCGGAAGAGATTGCTCAGGGCGTAGGCCGTCTGTGCCGCCTCGGTGAAGGCGCCGATGAAGACGAGGTCCACGCCGGCCGGAAGCTCTTCGACGAGGTCCTCGAAGCCCGTGTAGCAGACGTGCGTGACATCGTGCCCCTCGGCCTCGCACCAGACGGCGACGACCTGCGGCATGATGCTGGCCAGGTTCGCGTTCATGACCCGCGCGTAGAGGGCCTTCGTGGGCCCCTTGCTCACGAGGTCGATGATGACGATTCGGCGCTTTCGCATGGAAGAGGAAAAGCGACGCACGGCCTGTGCCAGCGGACACGGCCGGGACCGACCGGTCCGGGGCCGCTGTGCGCCTCGAAAATTGAAATCCCTACGATCGCGCGTGCAAGGTTTCCAAAGGCGGCCTACGGCTCCAGCTGGTACTCCTTGAGCTTGTTGTAGATCGTCTTCAGGCTCACGCCGAGGAGCTCGGCCGCCACGCGCTTGTCTCCCTTCACGGCGAGAAGGGTCGCCGTGAGGACCTTCTTCTCGATGGCCTGGAGCGTCTCGCCGACGCGGACGGGGACCACGGGCCAAGCCCCCTCGTCCCCTGTGACCGGGCGGATCTCGGCGGAGCCCGAGTCCGTGAGGACCGCCTCGGCCGCCTCCGCCTGGATGGCGGGCGGGTCGCTCAGGACGTACGCTCGGTGGACGGCGTTCTTCAGCTCGCGCACGTTCCCGGGCCAGTCGTGGCCGGAAAGCGCCTCGAGCGCCCGCACCTCGAACGACGAGAAGCCTCGGCGCTCCTTCTCCTCGATCTGCGAGAGGAAATGGGTCGCGAGCAGCGGGACGTCCTCCTTCCGCTCCCGGAGAGGCGGGAGGCGCAGGGGAAAGACGTTCAGCCGGTAGAACAGATCGGCCCGGAACGTCTCCCTGCGGACCGCTTCGGCGAGGTCGCGGTTGGAGCTCGCCACGAGCCGGATGTCCATGTCCAGCTCCTCGTTCCCGCCCACACGCCGGAACGTGCGGGTCTCGAGGACGCGAAGGAACTTCACCTGAAGGTCCGGCGGCATCTCCGTCACCTCGTCGAGGAAGAGCGTCCCCCCGTGGGCCATCTCGAACGTCCCGGCGCGGCGCCGGTCGGCCCCGGTGAACGCCCCCTTTTCGTGCCCGAAGAGCTCGCTCTCGACGAGGGTCGGCGAGATCGCTCCGCAGTTGACGGCGATGAACGGCCGCTTCGCGCGACGCGAAAGGATGTGAACGGTCGAGGCCGCGACCTCCTTCCCGGTCCCGCTCTCCCCGGTGATCATGACGGGCGCGTTCGAGCGGGCGACCCGGGTGAGAAGACGGAAGACCTCCAGCATCGGGGCCGACCGGCCGACCATCTCCGCGAGGCCTCCGGCCACGGCGGGATCGGGGAGCGCCGCCGGAAGGAGGCCGCGCGCCTCCTCGTGCCGCTCGGAGAGCTGGGCCAGCACCGTGGCGAGCTGCGCCGTCTTGAGAGGCTTCAGGAGGAAATCGTGGGCGCCCGCCTTCATCGCCTCGACCGCCGAGAGGACCGAGCCCTTGCCGGTCAGGACGAGAACGTCGCAATCGCGCCCGGCGGCCTTCGCCGCGCGGACCACGTCGATACCGTCGCCGTCCGGGAGGCCGAGGTCGGTGATGCAGACGTCGGGCACGAGCCGCGCGAGAGCCGCTCCGGCCTCCCCCACGGAGCCCACAGCCGAGGCCTCGTACCCCAGCTCCCTCACCAGCTCGACGAGCGTCTCGCGCGCCCCGGGCTCGTCCTCGACGACGAGGACGTTCATGCCGACGCCCCTGTCTTCCCCGCCGGCGCCGGCCGGGGCCAGGAGAGAAGCGCGACGAGCCGGCCCTCCCGCTCGGCGAGCTGGAGGCGGCCCCCGTCGGATTCGATGCCGGCGCGGGCGAGGAAGAGCTCCTCGGCCCGCTCCTCCCCGGGCGGCAGCCGGAAGAGCCGCTCGGGGTTCGTCTCGCCGCACCCGCCGAGGGCCTCGATCCGCAGCGACACACGGCCCGGGGCGGCTTCCGCGCGTAAATGTAACTGCGGCGGCGTACCCCCGGGGTCCGGCAACCGGAGGAACCACACCACGATCCGCACGGCGTCGGTGGACGCCAGACGCCGCAGCAGAAGGCGCTGACGGGACGCGGCATCCTCCTCGAGCGGGACCCCTGCCATGCGGCAGACATCGCCGATCGAGGTCTCCGCGGGCGCCTCTCCTGCGATTCTCGCGAGTCGCGGAAGGAGGTCGATGAGTCGGCCCGCGGCGGCGAGGTCGGCCTTCGCGCCGCGGACCCCGTCTGCCAGGGCCGACCCGCTCGCGGGAACCGCCGCAAGGCGACGCTCGAGGAGCTCGAGCTTCATCCCCGCGGTCGAGAGCGGGTCGGCCAGGGCGTGCCGGAGCGTTCCCAGCGCACCGGCCATCCCGCCGGGCAGATCGGGAGGAAGCACCTCGTCCACGTTCTCGAAACGGAGCATCGACCCGATGTGCGCGCGCGTCAACTGAGCGGTCGACCGCGGGAACGACGGACCCTGCGGGGCCCGGCCGCCTCCACTTCGTTCCCGTTGGCACGCCTCGTGCGTCCTCATGGTCCGAGGAGGGACCCATCGGCTCGCGACAGACCTCGCCGCGGCACGCGGGAGAGAACAAATGATCGACGACGTGGACGCGCGCCTTCCTGCCAAGGGGACTGACGGCCTCAACGCACTCCTCAGGGGCGAGCTCGCCGCTGTGAACGCCTACCAGCGCGCCCTCCGGTCGACCGAGGGCCGAGCCGCCGTGGGTGCCGTGGAGATCCTCCGTTTCGCCTCGGAGCACCAGAGGACCGTGGCGGCCCTGCAGGGAGCCGTCCGTGAAATGGGCGGCGTCCCGGCGAACGAGGCGGGGACGTGGGGAGCCTTCGCGCTGCTCCGGGACACGGCATCGGTCCGCGAGCTCCTCGACGGAGAGGAAGCCGGCCTCAGGATGTACGAGGCGACGAGCGGAACCCTCGACGGCGACGCCCGCGATCTGGTGACGCTCGAGCTGATCCCGCGACAACGCGACCACATCGCCGGTCTGTCGGCGATCATTTCGCGGCTCTCGGCGTGAAGGCGCCAAAGCCCTTGGGAATCAGAGGTCCATCTGTGAGCCCAGCTCCACGACCCGACCCGGAGGCAGCCCGAAGAAATTGCTGGCGCTGGTCGCGTTCTTCATCATCGATGCGAAGACCCTCTCCTGCCACCTCGCCATGCGGCTCGGGCGCTTGGTGACGATCAGTCGGTGGACACCCAGGATGTACGTGGTATCCATCGGATCGATCCGCTTCAGCTTCTCGTCCGTGATGCGCCCGAGCAGCGCCGGTATGTCCACGTGCTCCATGTAGCCATAACGGCCGACGACGCGGAACATCCCCTCCCCGAGCGGCTCGACGCTCACACGTCCGCGCTCCTCCACCCGGGAGACCTCGTCGGCCACCACGGTCAGGATCAGAACCTGCTCGTGGAGCACCTTGTAGTGCTTCAGGCTGTGAAGGAGCGAGTCGGGGATGTGCCCGCTCAGGTGGCTCAGGAA
>JBLMYG010000252.1:0-14013 GCA_050258155.1 Acidithiobacillales bacterium | reverse complement strand
CGTAGAACGACCGGGCCTCCCCCTTCGCCGTCGAAAGCGTCCCGAGCGCCTCCGTGTAGAGCTTCGCGTGCTCTGCCTCGGCGCTCTTTGCGTAGTTGAACGTCTGGACGGCGTCGGTGTTTTTCCGGGCCTTCGCTTCTCGGAGGAATTCGGGGTACATCACATCACGCTCGTACGTCTCCCCCTTAATCGCAGCCTCGAGGTTTTCCTTCGTCGACTTCACGTCGGGCTCCGCGATGTCCGCCTTGGCCGGGACGTTCAGCTTCTTCAGCACCGCGGCGTGGTTGGCGGCATGGATCTCCTCCGCGCGCGCCGCGGCCCGGAAGAGGCTGGCGACCGACGCGAACCCCTCGGCATCGGCCTTCTTCGCGAAGGCGAGGTAGCGGGCCCGGGCGTTGCTCTCCCCCTCGTAGGCCGTCTGAAGGTTCTGGATCACTTTCGAGCCCGCCGGCTGAGTCTCCACGCTGCGCGCCTCTCGGGCGAGGAGGCCGGCCGCTAGGACGAGGCCGGGGACGAGGATCAAGGCACCCGTGACGATTCTGTGCAGTTTCATTCTCAGTCTCCTTTGGTGAGGTTGGGAGGAACCCTCCGCCCCAGTCCGTTTGCAGCAGGGATGCCAGGAAGATCCTTCGAAATCCCTTCATGGAACCGTAAGTCCCGTAAGGCCTTGCGACGAACCTGCCGGACTGGCCGTTCGACAAACTGAACGGGGCGACTCCCTGCGTTCAAGAACTTCTACGAGAAGAGTTCGGCCGGATCGCGAGCCGGTCAGGCGGTCGGCTCATCCTTGAGAGCGTACTTCCGGATCTTGTAGGCCATGTCGCTCCGCGAGATGCCGAGCCGCCGCGCCGCCTCAGCCCGAACGCCCTTCGCGGCGGCCAGGGCACGCTTCAGAAGCTCCCGCTCGACGTCCTCGAGGGTTCCCTTGAGATCGAAGGTCGCCGGCGGGACACCCGGCGGGCCGGAAGCGAGATTCCCGCCGGCCGGCTCGTCGCCGACGGAGAGCGGAAAGTCCTCGGGACGGAGCTCGGGACCCGGGGCGAGAATCGACGCCCTTTCGATCAGGTTCCGGAGCTCCCTCGCATTGCCCGGGAACCGATAGCGCTTGAGCTTTTCGAACGCGGCAGGAGAGACGGTCCGACGGGGAATCTTCAGATCGCGCGAGACCTGGGTCAGGAAATGATCCACGAGGTCCGGGAGATCTTCGAGATGGTCGCGGAGGGGCGGGACCTCGAGCGGGATGACGGCCAGGCGGTAGAAGAGGTCCTCCCGGAAGAGCCTGTCGCTCACCCGGGAGAGGAGGTTTCGATGCGTGGCGGCCAGAATCCGGACGTCGACGAGGCGCGGAACCGTAGCACCGACACGGACGACCTCCCCGTCCACGAGAACGCGGAGAAGCCGCGCCTGAAGGGGCAACGTCATCTCCGCCGTCTCGTCGAGAAAGAGGGTCCCGCTGTGCGCCGCCTCGAAGAGGCCCTGCCGCGCGCGATCCGCCCCGGTGAAGGCCCCCTTCTCGTGGCCGAAGAGCTCGCTTTCGAGGAGCGTCTCGGGAAAGGCCGCGCAGTTGACCGCGACGAACGGCTGCCGGGCTCTCGGGCTCGCCGCGTGAAGGGCCCGCGCCACGAGCTCCTTGCCGGATCCCGTCTCGCCCGTGATGAGGACCGTGGCATTCGTCGGAGCCACGCGGGCGATCAGGTCCCGCACCCGCGCCATCGCTTCACTCCCGCCGACGAGCTCGCCCCGCCCGCCGAGGCGAGCCACCGCTCCCCTCAGCCTCTCGTTCTCCCTCACGAGCTCGGTCCGCTCGCACGCACGCCGGACGACGGCACGGACGGTCTCGGGGGCAAAGGGCTTCGTAATGAAGTCGAAAGCCCCTTGCCGGAGCGCGGCGACGGCCAGCTCCACAGTGGCGTGCGCGGTGATGAGGACGCCGGGGAGGCTCGGGTCGATCTCGCGTGCAGCCGCCAGGAGTGCGAGCCCGTCGCCGTCCGGCATCTTCTGGTCCGTGATCACGAGATCGAACTGTCGCGCCGCGAGGGCTTTCCTCGCCTCCTCGGTGCCTGCGGCCTGCGTCACGACGTGCCCCTCCTCCTTCAGGATGACCGAGAGGATCCGCCGCATGTGGGCCTCGTCGTCGACGAGAAGAACCTGCGCCACCTTCTGCGCCCTCCGTTTACGCGCCGCCGTCCGCCCCGAGGGCCGCGGGAAGCGTCAGCTCGAAGCGGACCTGGTCCGTCCCGTTCTCGGCGAGGACGAGGTCCCCCCCGTTCGCGCGGGCGATGCTCCGGGCGATGGCGAGACCGAGGCCCGTTCCGCCCAGTTTCCTGGTGAAGAACGGCTCGAAGAGTCGTGCGGACGTTTCCTCGGGGATCGGCCCTCCCCCGTTCTCGACGAAGAGCGTCGCGGCTCCCCTCCCGTCGACGGTGAGGCCCGTCCGGACCGCCGTCCCTCGCGGCGCGGCCTCGACGGCGTTCATCACGAGGTTCAGGAGCGCCTGCTGGATCTGGAAGGGATCGACGAGAGCCGTTCCGCCCCCGCCCGCCTCGTCGTGCACCTCCGATTCGATCGAGACCCCGGCCGACGCGGCCGAGGCCCGCGCCACGCTCGAGACGTACCCGATCGTGTCGGCCAGCCGCGTCGCTCTCTTCTCCGGCTCGCGGAGCCTGGCGTATGTCAGAAAGTCCGAGGTCAGCCTTTCGAGGCGTTGCGCTTCGGAGAGAACGATCTCCCCCATCTCCTCCCGTATCGGGTCTTCCGGGGCTCGTTCCTTCATCAGGGCCGCCGAGCTGGCAATCATCGCCACCGGATTGCGGATCTCGTGCGCGATCGCGCTCGCCAGGCGGCCGACGGCCGCGAGCTTCTCCTCGGCCACCAGGCGCTCGCGGGTCTGCCCCAGCTCGTCGAGGCTCTGCCTCAGCCTTGCCTGATCCCGCCGCAGCTGGCCCGCGAGATATCCGACGACCAGGGCGGCCACGACGTACATCAGGATGAGCACGGCTGCTTCATAGAACTCGAGGAGGCGGAAGGGGGGGTGCGTCCGATAGAAGAGCCAGAGTTCTATCAGGTTCAGGACGCTGGCGGCCGCGACGACCGCCACGATCCCGGGCCGCGAGAAGCGAAAGGCGGCCGCGACGATCGGAAGAAGCATGAGGACCGCGTAATGGCTGTCTTCGAACCCGCCGAGAACCCCGATGAGGAACGCGAAAAAGAGGCTGATCCAGACCGATCCTATTTCGTAGAGGCCGCCGAGCGCGCCTTCCGGGTACTCCTTCAGGCTCAGGAGCCAGAAGAGCTCGGCTGTCTGAAGGAGGAAAAAGACGGCGATCGCAAGAAGGACGGGTCGGGAGGGGATGCCGAGCATGGGGCTGAACGCGAGATGCACGGCGACGAGCGCCGCGAGGACCCCAAGGCTGAGGGCGATCAGCGTCGATTCCCGGCGCCGGAACGACGAGAAGTCCTCGTTGGTCATCGCGCCCCATCTCTCGCGGCCTGGAAGGCCGCAACCGGTCGGTCGAACGCCGCGAGGCAGCCTCCGCCCAACGGTACCACTCCCCCGCTCACCGACGGCTAGACTGTGGCGGTGCGGATCCTCGGCGTCGATCCGGGCAGCCGCGCGACGGGATGGGCGCTCGTTGCCTTCGAGGCGTCGGTCCGCCTCGAGGAGGCGGGCGTCCTCCGCCCCCCGGCCGGACTCCCCTTCGGCCAGCGCCTGCTCTGGCTCCGTGCGGCCCTCGCCGAGGTCGTCTCGCGGACGACCCCCGACGCCGCCGCCGTGGAGCGGGTCTTCGCGGGCGTGAACCCCCAGAGCCTCATCGCGCTCGGCGAGACGCGCGGCGTTCTCCTCGTGACGCTCGCCGAGAAGGGGGTCGCGTCGGCCGAGGTCACGCCCGCGGAGGTCAAGCGGTCCGTGACGGGGACCGGCGCGGCGGAGAAGGAGCAGGTCCGCCGAATGGTCGCCTCCCTCCTCGGACGGCGCCTGCCGCTCGACGCCGCCGATGCGGCCGCGGCAGCCCTCGCTCACGGCTTCGTCGCGGCGCCCCGGGCTTCCCGCGCCGCCGCCCCGGCGCGTCCCTCCGGGGCCGGCGGATGGAAGAGGCGTCCCGCCGGTTGAGCCCGCCCGCCTGCGCTGCTATCGTCCGAAGCGTTTCATGTCGTTCCAGGGCTCTCTGAGCGACCTTCCCTTGTCCGACATCGTTCAGCTCGTCGCGGTGTCGGGGAAAACGGGAATGTTCTCCCTGACGCGCGCGTCCGAGCAGGGGGCCGTCTACCTGCAGAACGGTCAGATCACGCACGCCCGCGCCGGCGACGTCGAAGGAGAGGACGCGATCTACGCGCTCGCCCTCTGGACGACCGGCACCTTTCAGTTCTCGCCGGGCGTCGAGATCGGGAAGCAAACGATCACCCGCTCCAACACGAACCTCCTGATGGAGGCGGCGCGCCGGAGCGACGAGTGGAAGATCCTGTCGAAGAAGATCCCCTCCACCGACGCGACGCCGCGCCTCGTCGCCTCCGATCGCCTCGCCGGACCGATCACGCTGACGCCGCAGGAGTGGATCGTCATCACCCGCTGCGACGGGCGGACGACGATCGACGAAATCGCACGGGGCCTGAAGAAGTCGTCGTTCGACGTCGCCAAGACCCTGTTCGGCCTCGTAACGGCGGCGCTGGTCGAGGTCGGCCGCCCGGCGGCGCCGCCTCCCCCGAACCGGCCGTCGCCCGCTCCCCTGCCCCAGCCTTCGTCTCCTCCGCCGGGGGTGCCGAGCGTCACGACCCACACCGGCGTTTTCCAGGCGATATCGAAGGGGGACGAGCGGCGGAGCCTCCAGATCCTCTGCACAAAGGTGAAGCAGGAAGCGGAGACCTTCGGAATGCCGCCGGGGGAGACGGAGATCGAACGTCTCTACCGGGCGGCGCTCGCGGACATCGACCGGGGCCGCAGCCTCGACGCCGTACGGGAGCTCGTCCGCTCGCTGGAAGCCTTTCTGGCGCGGCGCCGCGGGCCCGACACGGCGCGGACGTTCCACGACCGGATGGCCCCGCTGGTCTGAGCCGACCACCGCTTTGACCCCCGGCTGGCCGAGGGCACGTTATTCTGCCATCGGCGGCTGGACGGCAGCCGCCGGATATCAGCCGTATCTTTCCGGTTCCCCCCGGATCGCCATGTAAAGCCTTCCATTTGCTGAGAAGCACCCGGAGGCAGTAAACTCTTCCGGGTTCCCCTGTCGCGTAAAAGGAAGCATTTTCACGCCGGTACCTCGCGGGGTGTCGCCTCGGGGCCGGCGGGTCAAAAGGAGACGTCATGCGACGGACGCGGATCGGACTCCTCCTCGCGGCGACGGCGTGTCTCTTCCTGACGCCGAAGGCTCAGGCCCAGACGGCGCCGACTCTCTCCGGCGCCACCGGCCTGATCGAGTCGCCGAACGCCGAAACGGTGCCGGCCGGCCAGTTCTCCTTCAGCTTGAACGGAAGCTACTGGACCCTCACGTCGGGTCCCTCGCTCACCGCTCCGCCGCTTCCGGACGACCCTCTCCGGTACAGTCTCGGCCGGTTCGGGCTGACGGCCGGCTTCGGGCTTCTTTCGAACCTGGAGATCTTTCTCAGTTTCGGAGAGGAGCGCTACAAGGCCGACAGCAGGGAGTGGGCCGGCAACATCAACGGACGCGACCGGACGGGCGGCTTCACGGTCACGGAGCCCGACAAGTTCCGGCTCGGCGGCAAGTGGGTCATGAACCCGCGGAATCCGGTCAAGGTCGCGGCGCTCGTCGGCGTCGCCTTCGCGACCGGGGGCGGCGTGAACGAACCCGACTCTTTCTCCACCGGCAGGGCCGACTGGGACTTCGGACTCTCGTTCAACTACGACTGGTTCACCCTCTCGACGACGTACCTCGTCGCCGCCGACTTCGGGACGCCTTCGGCCTACTACGGCACGACCGGCGTCGGAGCCGCCGTGCCCAACCAGTGGACCTGGAGAGCCGGAGCGAACATCCCGTTCGTCAAGGACGTCTTCCGCGGTCTCTTCGAGGTCAACCGGACCTTCTTCTACGGTGGCAGCTCGAACCCGCCGGACTACTCCGAGGTCCTGCTCGGTGGCCGCGTTGCCCTCGGACGGGACACCGGTCTCTCGGCCATGGGCGCCGTCCGGATCAACGTCGACGAATTCCGCTACGGCAGCGACCCCGTCCCGGTCGGCGGCGTCGTTCAGCTCGCGTGGATCCCGGTACCTCCGGCAGCTGCCCGGCCCACGGTCCCCGTCGCGCCCCGTGAAGCCCCCCCGACCGAGCCCGTTCCGCCGCCTCCTCCGCCGGCGGCCGCGCCGGCCCCTCCGGAAGCCGCCGTCGCGCCCGCCCCGAAACCGGTCACGACGACGGCCGACGAAGTCCTCTTCGACGCCGGAAAGAGCCGGCTGACCAACATCGGGAAGGCCATCCTGGACGGCGTGGCCCTCCGGCTGAAGAACAACCTCTCGGCGACCTGCACGATCGCCGGCTACGCCGACCCGCACGAGAAGGGGGACCGGATGGCCCTCTCCAAGGCGCGCGCCGAGGCGGCCAAGGACTACCTCGTGAAGAGGCACGGCATCGACGCCGGCCGGATCACCGTCGAGGCGAAGGGGGACGGCGACTCACCGGATGCGACGAGGAACCGGCGGGCGCTCATCACCGTCACGTTCCCCTGACCGGAAGCGTCGCGCCCCCCGGCTGTAAACTGCCTGCGGGGCGTGGACAGCGGGCTTTTCTCGACCGGAACGTTCTCGTCCGGAAGCTCACCGGGCGGTGCGGGAGTCTTCCGCTCCCGGGCCCTCGTCGTCCTCGCGACGGCCGCCATCGTCGGCCTCCTCTGGGCCGGGAAGGTTCTCTTCGTCACCTTCTTCTTCGCCTTCTTCCTGTCGCTCGCCTTGCAGCCGTTCGTCATCCTGCTTGAGCGGATCCGGATCCCGCGCACCGTCGCCGTCCTCCTCATCCTCCTGCTCCTCGCGGCTCTCGTGGCGTTCTTCATCGTCAATGCGCTCGAGCAGATCCAGGCCTTCACCGGCAATCTCCCCGAGTACCAGACGAAGATCCGCGAGCTGACCTCGCGGATGCAGGGGCTCTTCGCGCAGATCGAGGAGCGGACCCGCGCCCTCCTGCCCGAGGCCGACAGATCGGTTCGATCGGTGAAGGTCGAGCAGGGCGCCTTCGAGTCCGTCTCGAAGGTGGCCCTGCAGGTGCGGACGCTGCTCGCGCTCGTCCTCTACGCGGCGGCCGTCCCGATGCTCTCGTTCTTCATGCTGAAGGACCGGGAAAAGTACGCGGGAGCAATCACGAGGATTCTCCGGCTCAAGGGGGGCCGCGCCGCATCGGAGTTCGCGGAGGGCGTCGCGCGCGCGCTCGGGGGTTACGTCCTCGGCGAGCTCTTCGTCGTCTTGATCACCGCCTGCGTCACGACAGCCGGCCTTCTCGTCCTCCGCGTCCCGTACGCGTACGTCCTCGGGCCGCTGGTCGGGATCTGCGTCCTCGTCCCTTACGTCGGGGTCATCATCTCGACGGCGCCGGCGCTGGCGGTCGCCTTTCTCGCGTCGAGCGACGGGACGCTGGCGCTGAAGGTCCTCGTCTTCTACTCCTGCGTCCAGTTCATCGAGGGGAACGTCCTGACGCCCTTCATCGTCGGGAGCCGCGTGAAGCTCCACCCGCTGGCCGTCCTCGTCGCCTTCCTCTTCTGGGGAATCCTCTGGGGCGTGCCGGGCGCCATCCTCGCCGTTCCCCTCACGGCCGCCGCAAAGGTCGTCGGCGAGCGCTTCGACCGTTTCGCGCCCTGGGCGGCGCTCCTCGGCGACCGGACCCCGGACCCCGAGACCAAGGCGGAGGCCGGGGAGGCTGCTCCGGAGACGCCGAAAGCCTGACGACCCGCGGTCAGCCGACGATCCTGCGACGGACGGCGAGGGCTCCGCCGAGGAGGCCGGCCACGACGCCGCCCCCCACGAGGAGCGCCGCCGCGCCGGGAGCCAGGAACCGGAGCCCGAGGAGCGCCACGACGTTTTCCGGCTCGCGCCCGCCCGACCAGAGGAGCGCGCGAAACGACAGGTCGAGCGCGCCGAGCGCCAGGAGGCTCCCGAGCAGCCCCTGGATGAGGCCGCCCACGACGAACGGGCCGCGGATCAGGAGCTCCGGCGCCCCGACGAGCCGCAGGATCTCGATCTCCTCGCGGTGGAGAAGGATCGTCAGCCGGACGACGTTGGCGATCGTGAACGCCGCACCGAGGACGAGAACGACGGCGAGAGAGGCTCCGGCCGCCCGGGCGACTCCGACCGCGCCCCGGAGGCGGCGGATCCACTCGACGTCGAACTGGACCTCCTCGACGGCCCGCTGGGCGGCGAGGTTCCTGAGGAGCCCGGGAAGCGCGGTGGACGACGCGGCGTCGGGGACGAGAACGATCTCGAGCGACTCGGGGAAGGGATTCGCCGGAAGCGACGCCGCCGCCGTTGACAGCGACGGGAACCAGGAGGAGAAGCGGGCCCGCGCCTCGTCGGGCGTCACGCGGCGGACCGAGGCCGCCAGACGGGAGTCGACGGCGATCCGGGAGATCTCCTCTCGATCCGCATTCGTCGCCCCCGGGCGGAGGAAGACCGTCACGGCCGTCTCGCCGCGGACGGCCTCCGTGAGAGGGCGGAGGTTCTCGGCGGCGAGGAGGAACGCCCCGACGAGGAAGAGCGAGACCGCGATGACGAGAACCGAAACCGCTGTCATCCGCCGCGCCCGGACGAGCCCGGAAACCGCCTCGTCGAGCAGCGTGGCGAGCGACGCCCCCGCCTTCAAGCGGTTCCCTCCCTCAGCCCCTCGACGACCTCCCCCTTCTCGAGCGACAGGCAGCGCCGGGCCGCACGGCGGATCAGGTCCTGGTCGTGCGTGGCGACGAGCACCGTCGTGCCGCGGACGTTCACGTCGGTGAAGAGCTTCATCACCTCGACGGCGAGCCGGTGGTCGAGGTTGCCGGTCGGCTCGTCCGCCACGAGGAGCGCCGGGTCGTTCACCAGAGCCCGGGCCAGCGCCACGCGTTGCTGCTCTCCCCCCGACAGCTCCTCGGGGTAGGCGCTCATCCGGTGGTGGAGCTCCACCCGCCGAAGGACCTGGTAGGCGCGGCGACGCCGCTCGGAAGCGGTCTCCCCGAGATACTTGAGGATGTATGTGACGTTCTCGAGCACCGTCCGGGCCGGCAGGAGCTTGTAGTCCTGGAAGACGACACCCATCGTCCGCCGGAGCGCAGGGACCCGGGACGGGCGCATGGCGGAGACGTTCATCCCGTTGACGATGAGCTGGCCGTCCGTCGGACGCTCGGCCCGGTAGATCAGTTTCAGGAGCGTCGTCTTCCCGGCGCCGGAGGGACCCGTCAGGAAGAGGAACTCCCCCTTTCGCACCTGAAACGTCACATCCTTGAGGACGCGGCGTCCCTGATACTCCTTGGAGACACCGTAAAACTCGATCAAGAGTCCCGGTCCAGCGCTTCCCTGAGAATGCGATTGACGATGGTAGGGCTCGCCTTGCCGCCCGTCGCCTTCATGACCTGGCCGATGAACCATCCGAGCGTCGCGGCTTTCCCGCCGCGGTACGTCGCCACCTGCCCCGGGTTCTCCGAGACGACCCGCCGGACGATCTCGCGGAGCGGCCCTTCGTCCGAGATCTGGACGAGCCCCTTCTGACGGATCAGCTCGCCCGGAGTCCGTCCTGTCGCGATCAGCTCCGGGAGGAGCTCCTTCGCGATCTTCCCCGAGATCGTCCCGTCGTCGATTCTCCCCACGAGTTCGGCCATCAGGCCCGGCGCGACGGGAACGCGCCCCGCCTGCTTCTCGGCGTCGGTCATCCTTCCGAGGAGGTCCGAGAGAAGCCAGTTGGCGATCCCCTTCGGATTCGACGGATGCGCTGCGACGGCCGCCTCGTACCAGTCCGCGAGCGGCCGCGAAAGGCAGACGAGGTCGGCGAGGTCGGCGGGGAGGCCGAGCGAGGCTGCGAGCCGCGCCCTCCGGGCCTCGGGAAGCTCGGGGAGGTCCTTCTCGACGGCCGCGCGCCACGCCTCGTCGACGACGAGCGTCCCGAGGTCGGGCTCGGGGAAGTAGCGGTAGTCCATCGCCTCTTCCTTCGACCTCATCGGCTTCGTCGTCCCCGCGTCGGGGTCCCAGAGGCGCGTCTCCTGCACGACGGCGCCGCCCGAGGAGAGAAGCGCCGCCTGCCGCGCGACCTCGTGCTCCAGCGCCCTCTTCACGTGGCCGATCGAGTTGAGGTTCTTGATCTCCACTTTCGTCCCGAGGCCCCCGCCCCCCGCGGGTCGGAGGGAGACGTTCGCGTCGCATCGGAGCGACCCCTCCTCCATGTTGCCGTCCGAGGCGTCGACCCACCGGACGAGCCGGCGGAGCTTCGAGAGGAACTCGTACGCCTCGTCGGCGGATCGGATGTCGGGCAGGGTCACGATCTCGGCCAGCGGGGTTCCGGCACGGTTCAGATCGACGAGCGAGACCGACGACGGGAGGTCGTCCCACGGAAACTCGTGCATCAGCTTCCCCGCGTCCTCCTCGAGGTGAATGCGCTGAAGCCGCACGAGCCTCGCCGTCCCTGCCGCGCCGATCTCGATGCCGCCTCCTGTCGCCAGGGGCCGGTCGTACTGGGAAATCTGGTATCCCTTCGGAAGGTCGGGGTAGAAGTAGTTCTTCCGCGCGAAGACCGACCGCTCGTTCACGGTCCCGTGCGTCGCGAGGACCACCCGCAAGCCGAGAGTCACCATCTCGCGGTTCACAGACGGGAGGACACCCGGATAGCCGAGGCAGACGGGACAGACCGCCGTGTTCGGCGGTGCCCCGAAGACGACGGGCGACGCGCAGAACGCCTTGCTCCGCGTCCTGAGCTGGCAGTGGACCTCCAGCCCGATGACCGGTTCGAAACCGGCGGCCGACATCCCCCGGAGTCTAGCGGGCCGAGGTATTCTTGTTGCTCGAGGAGGGATCGAAATGAGGAAACGCGCGCTCGTTCGTCACGCGATGGCGGCAACTTTCCTTCTCGGCTTCGTCGTCTCCGGGCCGGCCCTCGCAAAGAAGACCAAGACCTTCCTCGACTCCGACGCAGCCAAGGAAGCCGACGAGCCGCAGAAGTACTTGCCGGACTACGGGAAGCTGGTGGAAGGGAAAGACGCCGACTGGGTCTACTTCCCAGCCGGGAGTCTCGCGGCCCGCAAGAGGGTCGTTGTCAAGGCCTTCGAATCCAATGCCGTCGAGGCCCACAAGGCCGAAGGCCGGATAGCAGCCGAGTACGCCCCAGATTTCATGAAGAAATGGCTCCTCAAGGAGGGCTTCGAGATCGTCGACTCCGGAGGCGACATGGTGATCGAGGGGAACGTCTTCAACGCCTGGGAGCCCTCCGGAGGCGCGCGCTTCTGGGGGGGCTGGATGGCGAATCCCGGCTGCGGAATCGAGGTCGTCATCAAGGACGAGAAGGGCGACATCCTCGGCTTCGTTCGGCACAAGGCGCGCGGTTCGACGATCAAGGACGCCGTCGAGAACGGTCTCGAGGAGGTCGCCAAGGCCATCAAGAAAGGGAAGTGAGGACCTTTCCCGGATTCAGGGTCCCGTTCGGGTCGAGGGCCTTCTTGATCGCGCGCATCGCGTCGAGGAAGGCCGCATCGCGGCGGAGGGGGAGGAGATCCTTCAGGATGACGCCGACGCCGTGCTCGCCGGTGATGGTCCCCCCGAGCCGGACCGCCTCGGCGTAGATCCCGTTCACCGCCCCGTCGAAGAGGTCGGGAGCCACTGCCCCCCCTCCCGCGCGGAGGAGACGGACATGGAGGTTCCCGTCGGCCGCGTGCCCGTAGCAGAACGGCGCGAGCCCGGCCGCCGACGAGATCCGGCGGACCCCCTCGACGAGCGCGGCGAGCTCCGAGCGAGGGACGGCGAGGTCGAGCTCGACGGAGACGCCGAGGTCGTGGATCGCCTCGGCGATGCCCCGCCGGACGTCCCAGAGCGTCCGCCGTTTCGCCTCGTCCGTCGCGAGGGCGACGTCGAGGGCGCCGCACTCCAGGAGAACCTCCCCGGAGTGCGTCACGTCCCGCTCCACCTCCTCTTCGGAGCCGCCGTCGAAGTCGAGGAGGACCCGCGCCTCCGCCCCGGCGAAGGGGACGGCGACCCCTTTCTTCCGCGACGAGACTTCGACGGAGGGGCGGTCGACCACCTCGCAGGCCGACGGGACGAGCCCCCGCCGGTGAATCTCGAAGACGGCCTCCGCCGCGGCGGTGAGCGACGGGAAGGGGGCGAGCACGGTCGCCCATGCCGCCGGCCGCGCGATGAGCCGGAGCCACGCCTTCGTCACCACGGCGAGCGTCCCCTCGCTCCCGACGAGAAGAGACGTCAGGTCGTAACCGGCGACGTCCTTCCGCGTCTTCCCCCCCGTGACGGTCACGCGCCCGTCAGCGAAGACGGCCTCGAGCCCGAGGACCCACTTTCCTGTCACGCCGTACTTGGCGGCGTGCGGCCCCCCGGCGTTCTCCGCGACGTTCCCGCCGATGAGGCACGAGCCGCGTGAGGACGGGTCGGGTGGGTAGAAGAGGCCCCTCGCCTCGACCGCCTCCTGCAGCGTCTGCGTGACGACGCCGGCCTCCGCCACCGCCACGAAGTTCCGCTCGTCGATCTCGAGGATCGTGTTCATCCTCTCGACCGACAGGGCGATCCCGCCATGGACGGCGAGCGCCCCGCCCGACATCCCCGTTCGCCCGCCCTGCGGCGTCACCGGAATTCCCCGTCCGTCACAGAAAGCGAGGAGCCGCGACACCTCCCCGCTCGTCCGCGGCTTCACGACGGCTGACGGCGCGTGGACGAGGTCGCGCGTCCAGTCACGTTCGTACGCCGCGAGGTCGTCGGCGGCCGAAGTGACGTGCGCGTCCCCCACGATCGCCGCCAGGGTCGACAGCTCCTCCAGGGCCAGCTCGCGCCGCCTCACGGAAGGGATCTTAAGATCCCGCCATGACGAACGTCGCTTTCCTCGGCCTCGGCGCCATGGGGCTCCCGATGGCGCGCAATCTCCTCCGAAAGGGCTTCGCGCTCCGCGTCTGGAACCGGACGCACGGAAAGGCGTTCGCGCTCGAAGGAGACGGCGCGACCGTCGCCGCCACGCCGCGCGAGGCGGCCGCCGGCGCGAACGTCGTCTGCACCATGCTCGCCGACCCGGCCGCGGTCGAGGAGACGGCGTCGGGCCCGGAGGGCCTCCTTTTGGGCCTCGCTCCGGGGGGCGTCTGGCTCGACTTCTCGACCGTCACGCCGTACGCCTCGCGGCGCTTCGCGGCGAGCGCGAGGACGCGGGACGCCGATTTCTGCGACGTCCCGGTCGCCGGGAGCGTCCAGGCCGCGTCCGACGGCACGCTGACGATCCTCGCCGGGGGCGACCCGGAAGCGCTCCGGAAGGCCGGCCCCGTCCTCGCCGCCGTCTCGCAGAAGGTCATCCGCTTCGGCGGCGTCGGAAAGGGCTCCGCCATGAAGCTCGCGAACAACCTCCTCTTCGGCGTCGGCCTCGCCGCGTTCGGCGAGGCGCTCGGCCTGGCGAAGCGGCTCGGCCTCGACGACGCCCAGGCGACCGAGTGGTTCCTTTCCGTCCCGGCCCTCGCCCCCTACGTCAAGCTGAAGTGGGAGTTTCTGAAGAAGAACCCCGAAGCCGTTGCCTTCAGCCTCGCCTTGATGCAGAAGGATCTGCGCCTGGCCGTCGAGAGCGCCGGGGGGGACGAGGCCCTGCCGATCGTCGCGGCCACGCGCGACCTCTTCGCCCGGGCCGCCGCCGCCGGACTCGGGGGACGGGACATGTCGGCGATCATCCCGTTCGCCGCCGGCGCGACCTTGCCGCCGAAAAGCGAGCCGGCGCCGTGACACCTCGCTAGAATCGCCCCGGTGGCCGGCGGAGGAGAGAGATGACGACGTTCGAAGACAAGGTCGCGGAGGACGCGCGGCGCGATCCGGCCTCGTTCCGGTCGATGGAGGTCGACGCGCTCGTTCACAGGGCCGTGTTCGAGGCC
>JBLMYG010000251.1:0-3832 GCA_050258155.1 Acidithiobacillales bacterium | reverse complement strand
ACCTGGCGAAGGAGGACTTCGCCGTGAAGGTGGACGGCAGGGACGTCCCGCTCGACTACTTCACGAAAGTGGAGGAGGGGAGCCTCTTCGCCCCCGACCTCTCGAAGGCGTCGCCCGACCTCATCCTCGACAGCGCGAAGAACGAGGAGGGCGGCCGCTACCTCCCGCGCCAGATCCTCGTCTTCTTCGACGACGAGCACCTGATGCCCTTCGACCGGCCGCGGGTCATCGAGGGGCTGAAAGAGCTGGTCCTGAAGCTCGCCCCGCCCGACCAGGCCGCAATCCTCCGGTACGACCGGGGATCCACGCGGCCGCTCGTCGCCTTCACTGGCTCGAAGGAGGAGCTCCTGGACGGCCTCTCCCGCCTCGCGAAGCTGACCCCCGGCGGCTTCAGCTGGACCGCGCAGGAGCGGCAGGAGTGGAACACGGCGCGGACCATGCGTAGCTACTCGATGCCGCAGCAGAACATCATCCGGAGCTTCGCGGCCCAGGCCCGGACGCGTGAGCAGGCCGATCTGATCGACATCCGGCGGGCCGTCTCGGCCCTCGCTGCGCGGTCGGGCAAGCGGACGATGATCTACGTCGGGAGCGGCATCGAGCTCCACCCGGGCGAGGCGTTCGCCCGCTCCTTCGGCTCCGGCCTTCAGCCGCTCGGGTCGGGCGTCACGGGCCTGCAGCCATTCGAGTACGACGTGACGAAGGAGTACCGGGCCGTCCTCCACGAGGCGAACGAATCGGGCGTCACGATCTACACGATCGACGCCCGGGGCCTCACGACGGACGTCACCGCGGCGAGCGATGAGTCGGCCCCGGACCTCCTTCCCTTCGAGCGGGACATGATCCGCAAGGAGGCCCTCGCCGGCTTCGCCGCGGAGACGGGAGGCGCCTTCTTCGAGAACAGGAACTCCTTCGAGGGGGCGGTCCAGCAGGTCTACACCGAGTCGAGCACTTTCTACTCGATTGGCGTCACCCTGTCGAACCTTCCAGCAAAGGAAGAGCACTCGATCAAGGTCACCGTGAATCGTCCCGGGGTGACCGTCCGGACCCGGAGCGCCTTCGTCCCGATGAGCCCGGGGAAGGCCGCCCTCAACCGGATGGAGCTCGCCCTCGTCACCCCTGAGGCCAGGGGAGAGTTCGACATCGCCGTCTCCGTGGGACCGTCACGATCGGGCGGCTTCGCTCGCCGCCTCTCGCCGCTCAAGGTGAGGGTCCCCCTCTCGGAGCTGACCTTCCAGGACGCCGGAGGCCGGAAGGAGGCCATCGTCGACATCGCCGTCGCGGCCGTGGAGGACAACGGGGCGCGCTCGAACCCGATGACGGTGCGCCGGACGATCTCCCTCGACCCGGCGGCGTGGGAGCGGGAGAGGAACCGCTTCTTCCTGTTCAGGTCAGACCTGAAGACGCGGAGCGGCAACCACCGGTTCGTGGTCACGGTGAAGGACGTGGCGACGAACCGGATCGGGATGGGGTCGGCGAGCGTCCGGATCGAGTGAGGTCTACGGGTTCGGCGCGGCGGGAGCCGAGGGCTTCGACGGTCCTTCGACCTTGAAAGGCGCCGAGGCCTCCAGCGACTTTCCGGAGACCTCGTCGGTGACGGTCATACGGAGCTCGTAGTCGCCGGGCCGGAAATAGTCGCCGATGTTCTCGTCGAGGACGGAGCCCGCGAGGTCGATGACGAGCGCACCTGCGCCCTTCAGGTCCGGAACCGGCGTCGGCTTGTCCTCGCCCGAAGGGACCTGGATGGTCGCGCTCCCCTTCGGCTTGATCCTGAGAGATCTCCTCAGGAACGCCGTCTTCGTGGCGGGGTCGACAGCCGGGTTGTAGACCCGGAGCGCGTACGAGAGCCCGTCCTTCGTGCTGAACGTCCCTCCCGGAGCCGAAAGGAAGAGGCGGCCCGAGAAGACGAACGGATCGTCGGGCTTCATCCGCGCTCCTTCGACGTCCGCCCGGGCCACGAGAAGAGGCGACGCTCCGAACCCGGCCGGGACCGGCGGGACGGCGGCCGCCTTCCGGCCCGCCGCGAGGACGCCGCCCGGGGCGTCGAGGAGCGCCGCGGCGATGTCGTAGTCGCCCGGCAGGACCGCGAGCGATCGCGCCGTGAAGAGCTCGCCCTTCCAGGAATCGAGCACGGCGGCCTCCTCGAGACGCGCGGCGTCCTTTCCGTCCTTGTCGCGGACGAGAACGGCGAGCTTCGCCCCCTCCTTCGACCCGACCGACGTCGCAGGCAGGTCGACCTGAACCATCAGGCGGGTCGACCCGTCCCTGGTGCCGATCGGCATCACGGCGAGCGGGCCGGCGGCCGCCGGCGAGAGCGCCTCGAGCACCGAGCGGGCCGCCGGCGAGAGTGCCGGCCCCCTGGACGCTTCGGACACCGCGGCAGAGGCTGCCTTCTGCGCCGCCTCGACCTCCTCGCGCGTCGGGTAGGCCGGCGGAGCGGTCAGCTCCGGGTGGAGGATCGCGGCCCGGACGGCCGTCTTCTCGAGCGCGGCGAACTGGCTCAGATTCGCGAACGTCTCGGTGCCGCGTCCCTGGTCCACGTCCACGGCGATCTCGAGCTTCTTCTGTCCGGCCCAGGGGGGAAGCCTGTCGTCCTCGTAGACGAAGGTGTACTCCACGATCCGGCCGGCGGCCGCCGGCTCATCGGGGCTCGCGGCGGGTGTCCGGTCGCGGGTGACGATCTGCTTGGGCGAGCCGATGACGATCAGGACCCGCCCCCTCTCCGTCAAAGCTCCCCGCCGGCCCCGCAGGCCGAACCGCTCGTCGGCCAGCTTCACGAGCGCCTCGAGGCGATCCTTGAACTCGTTGCGGGGTGTCTTGAGGTCGGGATCGCGCCGGGCCCAGAAGAGCGCGACGAGTCTCTCGGCCTCGGCGTCGCTCGAGGCCTTCTTCCACGCGGCCCTCTCCTCGTCGGTTGCGAAGTAAAGAAACTCGGGACCCTTGTCCCAGTCCTTGTACTTCTCGAGAGCGGCCCGCGACGGGGCGGCCGCGGCCGCGCCGATGAGGACGACCGCCACCGCGCGGATGAGCGCCTTCATCTCAGCGAAACCCCCCGATCGAGGAATCTCGGCGCGCCGATGCGCCGGCGAGGCACTATACAGCGGGCATCGAGCCGGTAGACTCCGCGCGGAGACCCTGCCAATGACGTCCCCCCGTCCCGTGCTCCTCGCCGTCCTCGACGGCTTCGGAAAGGCGCCCGACTCGCCGGGGAATGCCGTCTCACGGGCGACGACGCCGACCTTCGACGCGCTTTACGCGAAGCGTCCCTGGACGATGGTGGAGACCTCGGGCGAGCGGGTCGGCCTTCCCGAAGGGCAGATGGGAAACTCCGAGGTGGGGCACACGATCCTCGGCGCGGGGCGGATCGTCTACCAGGACATCGTCAGGATCTCGAAGGCCATCAAGGAAGGCACCTTCTTCGGGAACGCCGCGCTCGTCCGCGCCTGCGAGGACGCGAAAGCGGGAAGCGGGACGCTGCATCTCTTCGGCCTCCTGTCGCACGGCGGCGTCCACTCGCTCCAGGAGCACCTCTACGCGCTTCTCGAGATGGCGAGCCGGGCGAAGGTGCCGCGCGTCATCGTCCACGCCTTCCTGGACGGGCGCGATACCCCCCCCACCTCGGGCGTCCAGAATGTCCGCGAGCTTCTCGAGCGCCTCTCGCGCCATCCCGAGGCGCGCCTCGGCTCCATCGTCGGGCGGTACTACGCCATGGATCGCGACAAGCGATGGGAGCGGGTCGAGAAGGCCTACCGGCTCCTGACCGAAGGCGAGGCCGCCCAGGTCGTTCCCGCCCCCGACACTCCCGCTGCCGTCGAGGCCGCGTACGCCCGGAAGG
>JBLMYG010000250.1:0-3637 GCA_050258155.1 Acidithiobacillales bacterium | reverse complement strand
GCTATTCCCCTTTTCTCTGCTCAGCGAGCGAAGCGAGCTGCGACGCTGACGGAACTACTCGAGGACGATGATGACGACGCGGCGGTTCTGCGCCCGCCCCTTCGCCGTCTTGTTCGAGGCGACGGGGAGCGTGTCGCCGTACGAGATCGTCGACATCCTCGAGAGCGAGAACTTGTGCTGGCGGGCGAGGTAGCGGCGGACCGCCTCGGCGCGCTGCTGGCCGAGCATGTCGTTGTACTCCGTGCTCCCCGTGTCGTCGGTGTGCCCCTGGATCTCGATCCAGACCGCAGCATTCAGCTCCTTCACTTTGGCCGCGAACTCGTCGAGGGCGGACTTGGCGTCTTTCGTCAGCTCGTAGGAATTCGTCTTGAAGCGGACGCGGTCCTCGGTGAACGACTCCTGAAGGACGACCTTCCCCTTCGCGAGGACGCCGGCCTCCGTCGCGCGCTGGAGAGCGTCCTTCGCGGACTGGCTGAGCTGATCGATGGCCTTCTGCTGGTCCTCGAGCTTCGTATCGGTCGTCTTCTGCTTGTCCTGAAGATCCTCGACCTGTGTCGCGACCGACTCGATTTTCTTGTCGGTCTTCGCCTGCGAATCGGCGATCTTCTTGTCGACGCTGGACGTCGTGGCGCATGCGGAGATCCCGAGCGCCAGGAGTCCCGGGAGGTAAAGAAGGGTCCGTCGTCTCATCGTCTCGATCCTTTCTTTCGTGGCGTTTCATCTGTCCAGGGTGGCTCGGTTCCGCGATATCCCGAACGCGTCCGGATCGCCCCGATCCGACGCCCGACGATCACCGAAATCGGCCTGTACTTTACCGGACCGGAGCCCGTCGGCGTGAACCCGAGGAGGTACTGCGACCGGAGGTCCTTCTCGAAGTCCCGGATCGCTCCCGCGAGGTCTTTCGGGTCCTCGGTGACGGCGAGGCGGCCCCCCGTCTGGAAGGCGATCCGCTTCAGGAGGTCCAGATCGACGTCGTGCTCTCGCGGCTCTTCTGGCGCGGGCGAGCCCGCTGCCCGGAGTCCGATCGGATAGACCGGGACGTCGATCCCTTCCAGGATCCCGGAAAGCTCTTCCCGCGACAGCACGGACGCGTTGTCGAAGCCGTCGGTCAGGATGACGATGGCCCGCGCGCCGTTCTTCCCGAGAAGCGTCCGGTCGGGCATCTTCGCGAGGGCGTCGAAGAACGCGGTCTTCCCCCACGGTCTGACCGTCTCGGCGGCGCGAAGGATGCGCTGGCCGTCCGTCGTGAAGGGGACCAGCTGGCGGACGGCCCCTTGCGAGAAGAGCTGGAGCGAGAAGTCGTCCCCGGGTCGCGCCTCGGCAACCAGCGCGCGGAGCGCCGCCCGGGCCCCCTCCATCTTCCCGGCGAGTCCCATGGAGCCCGAGCCGTCGAGGAGGATCGTGAAAGAGACCGGCGCGTCGCCGCCCGCCGCGAAAAAGTCGAGCCCCACGGGCCGCCAGTCGACGAGGAGGGTGAAATCGCGCTCCCTGAGCCCGCCGATCGTCCGCCCCTTGCCGTCCGTCACGACCACCGGAACGAGGACGTACCCGACCGACACCACGGCCGTCTTCTTCTGTCCCTCGGCGAGCGGCGCCTGGGGCGCGCCAGCCGCCGGTGGCCCGGCGGCGAGCGCCAGAGCGCCAAGAAGAACCGTGACCCGGATCAACATTCAGCGGGGACGACACACCCGGTAGTGACGGCCGCCCCCCCTGATCCTACGGCCCCGCGGCCAATTCAGAGCAGCTCGGACGTCGAAAAGAAGAAAACCAGCTCGCGGGCCGCGTCGGCGGCGTTTGCCGACCCGTGCACGGCGTTTCGTTCGATCGTCCGTCCGAACTCCCTCCGGAGGGTGCCGGGATCCGCCTTCGCCGGGTCGGTCGCCCCCATGACAGCGCGCCAGTGGGCCACCGCATTCTCGCGTTCCAGGACAGCGAGGAAGACGGGCCCCGACGTCATGTAGGCGACGAGGCCGGAGAAGAAGCCCTTTTCCCGGTGCTCGGCGTAGAACCCCTCGGCCTCCGCCCGGGTCAGCCGGTGCCCCTTCAGGGCAACGACGCGGAAGCCCTCCGCCTCGATCCGGGAAAGGATCTTCCCCGCATTCCCCGACGCGACGGCATCGGGCTTGATGATGGCGAACGTCTTTTCCATGCGGGCGCGGAGTCTACACTGCGCCCCCCGCATCCCCGTTTGCCGACGAACCCCCGGCTTCCGTACTCTCGCGCGAAAAAGAGCCTCTTCAACGCGTCCGACCGGCAGGAGATCCTTCGGCGCCTCGCGGGGCTCGTCCAGCGCCTCGCCCGGCAGGAGTCGGAGGCGGCGGGCCGGCAGACGCATTCCTTCTTCGGCTGGCCGACCGGTGACGAGTGGGGCGTGATGATGTACAAGCACCTCGACGACCACCTGAGGCAGTTCGGGGCGTAGGGCGCGCCAGATTCCTTGATTCCGGGCAGGAAGACCAGGTTTCTTCCGCGTCCCGGTGACGGTGTGCGTCTGGTGAATTTTGGTGTGAAGTGGTGTATATTTCCCCCATGACCGAATCCCGCGCAGCCGTACGCCAGAGCGTCAGCCTTCCATCCGGAGTCGCCCGGCGTGTTCATGTTCTGGCGAAACGGCGGCGAACCAGCGCCAACCGGGTGATCGTTGAACTGATCGAAACGGGCCTCGAAGCGAGGGAGCGGGAGAAGATAACGTTCTACGAGCTTGCGGATCGGCTGGCCCGCTCCGATGACCCCGCCGAGCAGAAGCGCCTTAAGGAGGAGCTCGCTCGCATGACGTTCGGATCGTAGTGCCGAAGATCCAGTGGACCGGCCTCCCTCCGGCTCTCCGGGACCATCTCTTCGACCGACTTCGCGATCGCAAGATCACCGTGGAGGACCTGTACGAGCTGAAGCTCTGGAGGGAGTCCGAGCCGGAGGCCCCGGAGGGGCCCTGGTACAAGGACTTCGGCACCTTCAAGGTCTGCGGCGAGGGGAAGTTCCCGAAGACGTTCCTCCTGCGGGGTCAGGCGGCCAGAGGGAAGAAGGTCTGAACCCGAGCGGCGCCCTTCCGCTCACGACCCGGCCGGCAGGCCGACCTTCTTCAGCAGCGCGGCGTAGCGCGGGTCGTCCCGCAGCTTCGAGAACTGCGGGTCGAACTTGACCGTTCCGGGATCCTCCTCGTGCTGCGCCACAGCGCGGTCGAGCCACTCGAAGGCCTTGTCCTTTTCCCCGCGCCACGCGTACACCCCCGCAATTTCACCTGCGAAGGCGAAGGTGGACGCCCTCTTGGCTATCAGCTCGTCCAGCGCCTGCTGCGACTCCTTCGCATGGCCCAGATCGTGCTCGGCCATCGCCCGGCCTGCGAGGTCTTCGATTCGCGCGAACCCCTGGAGGGCGGCCTGGGGACTGCCTTCGAGAAGCGAGATAAACGCGAGGTAGAAGTGCGGCTGGGGGTCTTCCGGGCTGATCTCCATCGCCCGGCTGAGGGCCTTCCTCGCCTCCGGAAGCTGATCGCTGGCGATCAGACATAGCCCGAGGGCCCCCCATGCCCTGGAGAAGAGCGGGTCGAGATCGATCGCCCTCTTTGCCTCCGTAATCGCCTCTGGCACACGGCCCAGGCAGGCGAGCAGGTTGCTGTAGCGAAGGTGAGAGACCGGAT
>JBLMYG010000249.1:0-6005 GCA_050258155.1 Acidithiobacillales bacterium | reverse complement strand
GAAAAGGCCCCGCGACCTCTGCGAGGTGCGGGGCCTTTTGTTGCCTTGACGACGTCTGTCTAGGCCGCCCGCACCTCGCTTCCAATAAGGACGAGGAGCCCTACGGCCACGCTCAGCAGGGGGACGAGCCCGGCGAGCGGACGTGCACTGGAAAGCGCCGTCAGGAATCTCGCGGGGGTCGGCATGCGGCCCAACATTTGAGACCGCACCCTACGGATTTCGGGAGCGCGTGTCAAGGAATAAGTCTTTCCGGCTCAGAAACCTGACATGTACGGCAAATTCCCGGCGACTCTCTCGACCTCCTCGAACCGGTCGAGGAGAAGGTCGGTGACGTCCCAGCGCCCCGAGAGGAGCGCTTCGCGCGCCGGTCCCGGAAGGGTGACGGGGAAGCTCCGATTCCCTGCCGCGACCGTCCCGGCTCGAAGGTCGACGGCGAGTCGTAGCGGTGGACGGGCCGTGGCCTCGGCCATCAGTTCGTAAATCGCCTCCGCCCCTGCGACGACGCACGGAAGCCCGAGGACGAGGGCGTTCCCGAAGAAGATCTCGGAGAACGACTCGCCGACGATGGCCCGGATCCCCCAACGCCGGAGCGCCTGCGGGGCGTGCTCGCGCGAGGAGCCGCAGCCGAAGTTCCGGTTCACGACGAGGATCGAGGCGCCGGCGTATCGCGGGTCGTCGAAGGGGTGCGGCGAGGCCGTGCCGGCGCGGGCTTTCCGGTCGTCCTCGAAGACGTGCCTCTCGATCCCTTCGAACGTGACGGAAAGTAGGAACCGCGCCGGGAAGATCCGGTCGGTGTCCATGTTGTCGCCGCGGAGAGGGAGCGCCGTCCCCTCGATCCGTTCGATCTTCGGAAGGATGGAAGCGTTCAAGGACCTTTCTCCGAAAGGAGCGTCCGGACGTCCGTCACTTCCCCGGCGATCGCCGCGGCCGCGACCATGGCCGGGCTCATCAGGAGGGTCCGCCCGGTCGGGCTCCCCTGCCTCCCCTTGAAGTTCCGGTTCGAGGAGGACGCGCAGGTCTGGCGACCGACCAGCCGGTCGGGGTTCATGGCGAGACACATCGAACAGCCCGCCTCGCGCCACTCGAAGCCGGCGGCGAGAAAGATCTCGCGAAGGCCCTCGCGTTCGGCCGCCCGACGGACGTCCGTCGACCCGGGAACGACGAGCGCCTTCACGTTCGGGGCGACGCGCCGGCTCCGGACGACACGGCTCGCCTCGCGGAGGTCCGACAGCCGACCGTTCGTGCAGGAGCCGATGAAGGCGACGTCGATCGGCAGTCCGGCGACTTTCTCTCCTCCCTCGAGGCCCATGTAGGCGAGCGCCTCGGCCACGGAACCGCGAGACTCGGGCGGGACATCCTCCCGCCGCGGGACCCGCTCCGAGATCCCCGCGACCTGTCCCGGGTTGATCCCCCACGTCACCTTCGGCTCTATGGCGCCTCCCTCAAGCCGTACGACGTCGTCGTAGGGCGCTCCTTCGTCCGAAGCCAGCGAGGACCACCAGCACGTGGCCCGGCCGAACGCCTCGCCTGTCGGGACGAAGGGGCGCCCCTTCAGGTACTCGAACGTCGTCGGGTCCGGATTGACGTAGCCGACGCGAGCGCCCCCCTCGATCGACATGTTGCAGAGGGTCATCCGCTCCTCCATCGACATCCTCTCGACGACCGCCCCGCCGTACTCGTAGGCGAAGCCGGTCCCGGCCTTCACGCCGAGGCGGCCGAGGATCTCGAGAATGACGTCCTTGGCGTAGACGCCCTTTCCCAGGGCCCCTCCCACCTCGATCCGGCGGACGCGGAGCGGATCGGCGGCGAGCGTCTGCGAGGCGAGGACGTCCCGCACCTGCGACGTCCCGATCCCGAAGGCGAGGGCGCCGAAGGCGCCGTGCGTGGAGGTGTGCGAGTCGCCGCAGGCGATCGTCATGCCCGGCTGCGTCAGCCCCAGCTCGGGGCCGATGACGTGGACGATCCCCCGCTCCGCCGAGTCGGCTCCGAAGAGGCGGATGCCGAACTCCCGGCAGTTCCGCTCCAGGGCGACCAGCATCGCCTCGGCCAAGGTGTCCCGGTACGGCCGCAAGGACCCGTCCGTCGGAACGATGTGGTCCACCGTGGCGACGGTCCGGCCGGGAAACGGAACGCGGCCTCCGCGCTCCCGGATCATGTCGAAGGCCTGCGGGCTCGTCACCTCGTGGACGAGATGGAGCCCGACGAAGAGCTGCGTCTGTCCCGTCGGGAGCCGCCGGACGGTGTGAAGGTCCCAGACCTTCCTGTAGAGCGTCTCCCCCATAAGGCCGAAAAGGCTAGCACGCGGCCGGGGTCCATCCGTCCCTCGCGGATAATCGGGGCGTGCGCGCTGCCCTCGTCCAGATGGACATCGCCTGGGAGAACCCGGCGGCGAGCCACGCGCGTGCCGCGCCGCTCCTGAAGCGCGCCGCGGAGGCCGGAGCCGACCTCGCCATCCTCCCCGAGATGTTCGCGACCGGCTTCTCGATGAACGCGGCGAAGATCGCCCAGCCTCCCGGCGGAGAGACGGAGCAGTGGCTCGTCCGAACCGCCCGCGACCTGTCGGTCCACCTGATCGCGGGCGTCGCCGAGACGGCCTGGCCTCTTCCGCTGAACAACGCCCTCTGGGTCTCGCCGGCCGCAGAGGTGAAGCGGTACTCGAAGCTCCACCCGTTCACGTTCGTGAGCGAGGAGAAGTTCTTCGGCGGGGGGACCGGTGTCGTCACCTGGGAGATCGCCGGCGCGCGGGTCACGCCGCTCGTCTGCTATGACCTTCGCTTCCCCGAGCCTTTCCGGCTCGCGGCCGGGGAGACGGACGTTTTCGTCGTCATCGCGAACTGGCCCGACCGAAGGCGCCTCGCCTGGCAGACGCTCGTTCGGGCCCGCGCCATCGAGAACCAGGCCTTCGTCCTCGCCGTCAACCGGGTGGGTGAGGACGGTGACGGAATCCACTTCGCGGGCGACTCGGCGGCCATCTCGCCGTGGGGCGAGATTCTGGCCTCGGCTGCCGAGCTCGAGACCGTCCTGATCCTCGACGTCGACCCCGAGGCCGTCGCCGATGCCCGGGCGAAGTTCACGGCGCTCGCCGACCGGAGGCCCGGGGCTTACCGGCGAAGGGCCGACTGAGTCAGGGCCGGCAAAGCCTTCAGTCGATCTCGACGGGGACCGAGAGCGACAACGTCGCCTCGGGCCGGCAGGCTCCCTCGCCGCAGGGCCGGTACGTCAGCAGAACCGAAATGGCCCGCGCCCCGCGACCCGCCGACGGCGAGACGGCGAAAGTAAGAGATTCCTCGAAGGTGCCCGCGAAGGCCGGCATCTCCGCTCCTTCTCCCGGGATGACGTGGCTCGGGCGAGGACGAATTTCTTCTAAGGTGAAATCCGACCCGCCCCACGCTTCGATGCGGATTCCGTCCTCCCCCTGGAGATGCCAGCCCTCCTTGACCTGCAGCGTCAGAGCGATCTGCGATGGTTCGCCGCGCTTCGCGCGGACCTTCGAAGGGAAGAGAGCCTTCAGCACGCCGTCCGCCGAGAGCGCTTCGGCGTTCTCTTCGGACTCTTTCACCTTCAAGGAAGTCCCCGGTCGGCCTTCCCCTAGGGCCGGCCTTTCCGCCGCGCCGAGCAGGGCGCCGACGCCGGCCTCGGGATGCTCCCTGTCGAAGGCCAGCAGCTCCTCGAGGGCAAGGAACCACGACTCGGTCCCGTGCGGGGACCGGGTCATCAGCCACGACACCTCGGCAACGGCCTCCGCGGCTTCGGTGGCGAGCGCGGTGTCGTCCCGCTTTCGCGCGAGGCGTGCGAGGGCGAGCGCTGCCGAGCCGGAGGCCGATGGCGTCGCCTTGTCGAAGAGGTCGCGGCTTGCCGACAGGAGCGTCTCGTGCCCTTCGCCCGAGAGCGAGAAGCCCGGCCCGTCCCCCCGCCGAAAGCGGCGCCGGAGGCTCTCGGCACACGTCCCCGCCTCTTCGAGCCAGGCTCCGCCCTCGGACGGCGGCACGCACTCCGCGAGATCGAGGAGTGCGTTCGCGAGGTAGGCCTCGTCCTCGAGAAAGGCAGGGATCTTCCCGGCTCCGTCCTTCCAAGTGCGGAGGAGCCTCCCCTGCGCGTCCCGCATCACGTCGAGGAGGAACCGGGCCGCCGTCCGGGCGACCTCGAAGTACCGCGCCTCGCCGAGCGCCCGGCCCGCCGTCGCGAAGCCCGAGACGGCCAGCGCGATCCACCCGGAGACACGCTTGTCGTCCAGGAAGGGGGGCACGCGGCGGGATCGCTCGAGCCGCAGCGCCTCTCGAAGAGGCGCGAGTCGGGCCTCGGCCTCCGGTGGAGGTTCCTTCGAAAGGAAGAGAATGTTTCGGCCGGTAGGCCTGCCAGAGGCTTCCTCGCTGAAGTTTCCGCTCTCTCCGACCCCGTACCATTCGCAGAATTCAGCGCCGTCACCCTCGCCGAGGACGCGGCGGATTTCGTCTGCCGTCCAGACGAAGTACTTTCCTTCCTCTCCTTCCGAGTCGGCGTCGGTCGCCGCGAAGAAGCCCCCTTCGGGCCCCCGCATCTCGCGGAGGAGGTCATCGCCGATCCCGAGAGCTGTCCGGCGGAAGAGGGGGCGCCCCGTGGCCGCCCAGGCCCGCGCGTAGATCCCGAGGAGCTGCCCGTTGTCGTAGAGCATCTTCTCGAAGTGGGGGACGAGCCATTCCGCGTCCGTGGAGTAACGGTGGAATCCGCCGCCGAGGTGGTCGTGAATCCCGCCGAGGGCCATTGCCTCGAGCGTTCGCGAGGCCATCTCCAGGGCCCACGGATCGTCGGAGAGGCCCTTCCCGAGGAGCCACCCGAGAGCGAGGTGGGGTGGAAACTTCGGCGCCCCTCCGAAGCCGCCGCGCCGGGCGTCGAACGAGGCGGCGAGCGCCGCCGTCAGGAGGGGAAGCGTCTCGGCCGACAGAGGAACACGCCCGCTCGCCGCAGCGGCGGCCTGGCTCGCGGCGACCTCGGCCGCGAGGCGAGCGGCGATCCCCTCGATCTCGCTCCGGTGGGCCCGCCAGTCGGCGGCCAGCGCCTCGAGGAGCCTCCGGAAGCCGGGCTGTCCATGGCGGTCGTCCGGAGGGAAGTAGGTCCCCGCGAAGAACGGGCGGCGGTCCGGCAGGAGAAACGCCGAGAGCGGCCAGCCGCCCCGCCCCGTCAGGAGCTGGACCGCCGTCATGTAGACGTCGTCCACGTCGGGCCGCTCCTCGCGGTCCACCTTGACCGGGACGAAGTGGTCATTCAGGAATCGCGCGATGCCCTCGTCCTCGAACGACTCGCGCTCCATCACGTGGCACCAGTGGCAGGAGGAGTAGCCGATGGAAAGAAAGACGGGCTTCGACTCCTGCCGCGCTTTCCGGAAGGCCTCCTCTCCCCACGGGTACCAGTCGACCGGATTCAGAGCGTGCTGCCGGAGGTACGGCGACGTCTCCCGGGCGAGTCGGTTCGGGATCCTGCCGGCGGCTTCGCTCATCTCCGGATCCTCCCCTTCAGAGTCTCCGTCGCGGCACGTCCCCAGGATGGCGGGCCCGTCACGCGCTCGGGCCGCGGAGAAGCCGCAGAAGCCTCGAAAAGGCCTCGCCCGCCAGCGAACCGACCGGGCGCCCCTGCGCGATGGCGACTGAGAGCCGGGCTCCCGACTCGGCGAGGAAGTAGACGCCGGGCACGGAGGCCCAGGTGGGCAAGAGTCCCGCGCCGCCAGCGACGCCGGCCAGGAGGCTGACCAGCGAAACGACACCGAAGACGAAGAACGGCGCGGCAGAGACGATCGTCATCGCCGTGGCCGGGTAGGCCGTTTCGTCCTCGATCCGCTGCTGGTCGCCGGCCGGGAGGTGTCCGAGGATCGGCGAGAGAAGGAGAGCCCGGAACCATCCCTGCTTACGGCGCCTTTCTGCGGCGCGCAAAGCCGCCAGGCGCCGCTCGCTCGCCTCGTCGTACGTCTCCACGTGGCGCGCGGCGTGCCGCGCGTCCCAGCGGCAGAGCTCGTACCGGACGCCGCCGCCCGG
>JBLMYG010000248.1:0-3510 GCA_050258155.1 Acidithiobacillales bacterium | reverse complement strand
CAGCGCCCGAACGGAAGCTCGACCGGCGTGAAGACCTCTTCGCCCGATTCCTCGACTCTGTCGCTTCCCACGATTCCGAGGTCGGCTCCGCCGTGCGCGACGTACGTCGGGACGTCATCGTCCTTGAGAAGGAGCAGCTCCACCATTCCCGACCTGTCCGGGACGACGAGCCGCCGTCCGTCGGGCTTCGCCACGTCGACGCCCGCGGCCCGGAGAGCCTCCAGCGCCCGTGCGAGGAGCCGGCCCTTTCCGACGGCGAGCCGGAGCGGCCGGAGGGCGTCGGCATCCCCGGAGTCGAGCGCCGTGGTGAGGGCTTCGAGGCCGACGCAGAAGCCGATCGCCGGCGTCGGCGCGCCAAAGCGCCCGAGAAGGCGGTCGTACCGCCCGCCCGAGGCGAGCGGCGCAGTTCCCGCGGCCGCGTCGATCTCGAACGTCAGCCCGGTGTAGTAGGGCGTGGAGGGGGTGCCCGCGAGATCCACGACGACGGAGACGCCGGGGGACGCGGCCCGTGCGGCTGCCGCCGCCTGCAGCAGCTCCTCCGCGCCCCGCCGCAGCTCCGGCGGCGTGAAGAGCGCCGAGCCCGGGTCGAACCCCGAAAGGAGAGACCGCCCGATCTCCGCGGCCGCCTCGGCCGGCGCGCCCGCCGCGCGAAGCCGCTCCTCGACGGCCGTCACCCGCCGGCTCCGGGCCTCTTCCTCCGCGGCGCTGCTGCTGTCCCCGAGCGCAGGGGCGATCGACGCGAAGAGCTGCGGGAGAAGTCCCGCGTAGCCGAGCGTCACGGAGAGCCGGACGCGGATCAGGTCCGAGACACAGGCGAGCGCAAGCTTCAGCATCGCGAGGTCGGCGGAAAACGACGGATCGCCGTAACGCTCCGCCCCGACCTGCGCGAATTCCCGGGCGCGCCCGACGCCGGACGGCTCGTCGCGGACGACGTCCCCACGGTAGAAGAACGAGACCGGCAGGGACCCCGCGTCGAGCCGGGGCGCCACGACCCGGGCCGCCATCGGGGTGAAGTCGGCCCGCAGCGAGAGCGTCTGTCCCTCGCGGTCGATGAAGCGGTAGAGCCGCTCGTCTCCCTCGGCCGTGACGCCCCGATAGGGCTCGGCGTAGTCGAGGACAGGAAGAATGACCTCGGAGAGCCCCGCCGCCGCGAGGCGGGAGGCGACCGCCTCCTCGGCGCGGCGCCGTCGCGCCGCCGCCTCGAAAAGGAAGGCCTGGACACCCCGGGGGAGGTTCGGGCGGGGCGGCGCCGTCATCGAGGGGCTCCCGTCCCGAGGGCGGGCCAGGCAGCGAAATGGCTCCGGAGCCTCCCGGAAAGGCGCCGGGCGAGGTCGGCGGCCGAGATGCGTCGCCCCGTGAAGAGGGCCGCCTGCCCCGCAGCCTGGGCGAGGAGGAGCGCGAAGCCGTCCACGACCTCGGCTCCCGCGGCGCGTGCGGCGCGAGCGAGCGCCGTCCCCCCTTCTCGATAGGGCGCGTCGACGACGAGAAGCCCGGGACGAAGGATCGAGACGTCACACGGAAGCGGATCCTCGGCGGAAAGACCGAGCGGCGTGGCGTTGACGACGATGCGAGGAGAGACCGAAGAGAAATCCGCCGAAATGAAAGAGACGCCGAGCGAGGCGGCTGCCTCCCGCCCTTGCTGCTCGGGTCGGCTGTAAAGAACGACCTCGAACCCTTTTCTCAGAAGAACTCCGACGGCGACCTTCCCCAATCCTCCGGCACCGAGGACGAGAGCCCGTTGTCCCTTCCCGGCGGGGGGAATCAGCTCCTCCAGCGCCTCACGGTCCGTGTTGGATGCCGACACGGCGCCGTCTTCCCGGAAGAGCAGCGTATTGACCGGCTCCTCGAGGCCCGCAACGACCGCCGCCTCCTCCTTGAACGGGATCGTCACCGACGCTCCGGCGAGCGGAAGGCCGATGCGCGACAGCCCCTCGCGGAGCACCGGAAGCTCCCGGGAGAGGGAGCGGAGAGTGAACGGCACATAGAGCGCGTCGTCTCCTTCCGCCTCGAAGTTCGCGTTGTGGAGGGCCGGCGAGAGAGAGTGCGACGAGCGGCCGCCGAGGAGGACGAAGAGGCGCCCTGCGGGGCGGTGGCGTCCGACGCCGTAGACCTCGACGAGATCCGAGGCGGAGACCTGTCCCGGAGCCGTCCCCTCCCCCGGGCGAAGCGCCGCGTACGCGAGCGTGGAGCCGAGGTAAGGCGCGAGGACGCGCGTCGCCAGCCCCGCTTCCCCCATCGCGTGCAGCGAGACGTTTCCGCCTGAAAGCGACGCCTGCGCCTCGAGGAGGCGGACCGCGTCCGAGGAATCGTTGGCGGTCCCGGCGATCTTCACGAAGCTGGCGCCGGTCGAGGCCATCCGCACGGCCAGGCCCGGCAGGTCGGGCGGCAGGCCATGGAGGTCGTGAACCGAGAGGATGACCTTGGTCGGCGGGAACCCCATGAGGGCGGCGTTCTCTCCGGCGCGGTATTCCACGTCGACGAGGTCGAAGCCGGCCTCGAGCGCCGTGGCGAGGAGCGCCCGCGCCTCCGCGGCGCTGCCCCGGAAGGCTCCGCCCTCCGCCTCCGAGCGGAGCGTGGCCACGAGCGTCCTTCCTTCGAAGCACGCGCGCAGCCCGCCCGGGTCCGCCGGCTCCCGGAGGGCGTCGAGGCGAACCTCCACGACGTCGAGATCTCGCGCGAAGGCTGCGGCCGCGCGGGCCTCCGCCATCGTGGACGGCCCGGTGCAGCCGACGATCCGCGTCCTCTCTGCGCTTCGTTTCAACCCGAAAAACCGCTCCTTCCGGAGGGGTCGAAACGCTCTTGGGTGGCTTTTCACGCCCTCCGGACATTGTCCTGTCCGGCGGCGCGAACCCGCCGCCGGCTCAGGTGTGGTGACCGTGCCAGTGACGCGGCGACATCATTCCGGCGCGAAGGTACCCGGCGCGGAGGTCGGCTGTCAAGGCTTGCGCCGCCACCGGGCGCCGTGCGGCGTGTCCTCCAGGAGGATTCCGAGGGCCGCCAGCTCGTCCCGAACGGCGTCGGCGGCCGCGAAGTCGCGCCGTTTCCGGGCCTCCTGCCGGGCCGCGATGCGGGAAGCGATTGCCGCTTCGTCCAGTGCCCCGGCCGAGGCGTCGTGGCTTTTCTTCTTAGAGGGAAAGAGACCGAGGAGGTCGTCCATGATTCGCAGCAGCAGTTGGTGCGCCGCGGCGGTCTCCGCGGGCGAAAGGTGTCCTGCTTCGAGATCTTTGTTCGTCTCCCCGACGAACGTAAAGAGGATCCCCAGCGCCGCCGCCGTGTTGAAGTCGTCTTCCAATGCAGCGAAGAACTCTTCCCGCGCCCGATTTACCTTCGAAGAAAATCCCTCGGCGACCCCTTCGGCCTGCGCTGGCATCGCTTGCGAGCCCGCCCTGTCGGCGAGGCGCCGCTCCAGCGAGTCGAGCCGCTCCACGGCCGATGCCGCCGCCCTGAGCCCGTCGAAGGTGAAGTTGAGCTTCTGACGGTAGGGGACGGAGAGAAGGAGATAGCGGACGG
>JBLMYG010000247.1:0-17913 GCA_050258155.1 Acidithiobacillales bacterium | reverse complement strand
ACCCACCCGCCCCCCATCGCCTTGTAGATGTCGATGAGCGAGACGAAGAGCGAGGCACGCGAGTCGGCCAGGTTCAGCTCGGACGGGAAGAGCTGCTGCTGGGCCTGGAGAACCGTCGAATAGGGTGAATAGCCTCCGTCGTACTGGAGTCGTGCAAGGCGCTCGTACTCGCTGCCGGCCTTGACGAGGCGCTTCTGGGCTTCGACCTGCTCGAAGAGCATCTTGCGTCCGGCGAGGGCGTTCTCGACGTCGGCGAACGCGCTCTGGATCGACGCCTCGTAGCCGAGGAGCGCCGCCTCCCGGCCCGCCTCCGCCTGCTTCACCTGCCCCTTGATCGCCCCGCCCGCGAAGATGGGCCCCACCAGGGAGCCGGCGTAGCTCCAGACCCGCGCCGGCCCCGTGAAGAGGCTCGAGAGGTCGGAGCTGGCCCAGCCGAAGGCGGCCGTCAGCGAGATGCTCGGGAAATAGAGGGCCTTCGCGGCGCCGATCTGTGCGTTCGCCGCGATGAGGGTCTGCTCGGCCTGGCGGATGTCGGGCCGGTTCGCCAGGATCTCCGACGGAAGGCCGGCCGGAACGGCAGGAAGGTTCAGGGTGTCGAGCGTCCCGCCGCGCGTGACGGGGCCAGGGTTCCGGCCCAGAAGGATCGAAAGCGCGTTCTCCGTCCGGGCGATCGAGAGGGCGATCTGCGGGATGACCGCGGCGGCCGTCTCGTACTGGGTCCGGGCCTGCTCCACGTTCATCTGGGAGACCTGCCCATGCTGGAACTTCAGCTCGAAGAGCCGGACCGACTCGCCGTAGCTGTCGAGAGAGCGCTGCGAGATCGCGAGCTGTTCGTCCAGGCCGAGGAGCTGGATGTAGCTCCCGGCCACGGACGAGACGAGGGAGAGGACGACGCCTCGCCTCGCCTCCTCGGAGCCGAGGAGGTCCGCCCGTGCCGCCTCGGAGAGCCTGCGGATCCGCCCCCAGAGGTCGATCTCCCAGCTCGCGCTGGCGAGGGTCTGCAGGGAGGTCTGGGGATTCGGGACGAGAGATGCAAGAGGGTTGGCGCCCGCCTCGGTCGCTCTCGCCCTGGCCGCATCGGCGCTGTAGCCGAGCTGCGGGTAGAGCGGCGCCCGCGCCTGGGTGAGCACGGCCGCCGCCTGCTCGACGCGGGCCGCCGCGATCCGCACCTCCTTGCTGTTTGCGAGAGCCTCCGCGATCAGCGCATCGAGGGTCGGGTCTCCGAACTGCTTCCACCACTCCGTATTGGCCGCAGCCTGGGCCTCTTTCTCCTCGAACCGGTACGAGGCGGGGACGTCCACCTTTGGCGGAACGTAGTTCGGCCCCATCAGGCAGCCGGCCGGCGAAAGGAGCGCCAGGAGAGCGACGAGTGGGACGAGGCGGCGCATGTCAGCGCTCCTCCCGGCCCGCGTCCGGTGGGTCGACCGCGGCGGCCGCCTCGTGCGGCGCGGCTGGCTGCTGCGTCGCAACCGTCTCCTCGGGCTCCTTCTTGCTCTTTCCCTTGGTCTTGTCCTTCCCGCGCTCGCCGAACCGCTCGAAGATGTAGAAGAGGAGCGGAACGTAAAGCATGGCCAGCGTGGTCTCTCCGAGCATTCCGCCGATGATGCCGGTGCCGATCGAGTGGCGGGCGTTGGCGCCGGCGCCCATCGCCACCGCCAGAGGGAGGCAGCCGAAGGCGAAGGCGAGCGAGGTCATGATGATGGGCCGCAGCCGCTGCTCTCCGGCCTCGATCGTGGCGTCGATGATCGACTTCCCCTCCTTTCGCAGCTCCCGGGCGAAGGAGACCCGGAGAATCGCGTTTTTGGCCCCGAGGCCGATCAGGACCAGAAGGCCGATCTGGAAGTAGACGTCGTTCGAGAGGCCCCGGAGCCAGTTGAAGGTCAGGGCGCCGAGGACGCCGAAGGGGACGGCCATCATGACGGAGCCGGGGAGCGTCCACGATTCGTACTGAGCCGCCAGGACGAGAAAGACGATGATGAGGCCGAAGACGAAGGCGAGCGCAGAGGACGTTCCGGCCTGCTTTTCCTCGAAGGCGAGGCCGGACCAGGCGAAGGCATAGCCGGCCGGCAGGACCTCCCGGGCCACCTCCTCCATCGCCGCGATCGACTGGCCCGAGCTGTATCCGGGCGCCGCGTTTCCGTTCACCTTCGCGGCGGGGAAGCCGTTGAAGTGGGGGAGGAGGTCGGGGCCGGTCACCCACCGGGTCGACACGAGAGCGGAGAGCGGGATCATGTCGCCCGAGGCCGACCGGGTGTAGAGGCGCGTCAGGTCGTCCGGGCGCTGCCGGTATCTCGGCTCCGACTGGAGGATGACCCACCAGACCCGGCTGTACTCGTTGAACTGGCTGACGGTCAGCGACCCGAACTGGGCCTGAATCGCGCTGTAGACATCCTGGACCGGCACGCCGAGAAGGTTGGCCTTGTCCCGGTCCACGTCGGCGCTGAGCTGCTGCGACTTGGCGCGGAACGTCGTGCTCAGGGAGGTCAGCTCCGGCCTCTGGCTCGCCTTGGCGAGAAACTGCCGGGTCACCTCCTCCAGCCGGGCCGGCTCGCCGGAGCCCTTGTCCTGGATCCAGAACTCGAAGCCGCCGGTCGTGCCGATGCCGGGGATCGCGGGGGGCGGGATGGGCAGGACCAGTCCCTCCCGGATGTTCCGGCCCTCCTTCGCCACGTCCATCAGGACAGCCCGGGCGTTCTCGGCCCGTGCCCTCTTGGCAGAGGAGTAGCGCTCCTCGAAGGGCTTCAAGGCCACGAAGAGCGTGCCGGCGTTGGTCTTGAACCCGCCGTCCAGGATGGAGTAGCCGGCGATGGCCGACCGGTCCCCCGCGCCCGGGCTCTTCGCGAAGGCGGCGTCGACACGATCCACGACCTCCGCGGTCCGGTCCATGCTGGCGGCGTCGGGCATGATGACCTGCGCGAAGACGTACCCCTGGTCCTCATTCGGTACGAAGCTCGTCGGGATCACGCGGAAGAGCTGGACGATGGCCCAGACCAGGACCGCGAGGATCCCGAAGGCCACGGCCATCCTCTTGATGACGAGGAGGACCGCGTCCCCGAAGCCGCGGGTGACCCGGTCGACTCCGCGGTTGAACCAGGCGAAGAAGCCCTTCTTCGGAGGCTCGCCGTGCCGGAGGAGGACCCCGCACATCGCAGGCGTCAGCGTCAGGGCCACGAACCCCGAGACCGCCACGGAGATGACGATGGTGATGGCGAACTGTTTGTAGAGCTGGCCGGTCGTGCCCGGAAGGAACGCCGCGGGGATGAAGACTGAGGCCATGACGAGGACGACCGCGACGAGGGAGCCCCCGATCTCCCCCATCGCCCGGATCGTGGCCTCCTTCGGAGGGAGGTGGAGTTTCGACATGTTCCGTTCCACGTTCTCGACGACCACGATGGCGTCGTCCACGACCATGCCGATGGCGAGGATCAGACCGAAGAGGGTCAGGAGGTTGATCGAGAAGTGGAGGGCCAGCATCCCGGTGAAGGTGCTGACGAGGGCGACGACGATGGCGACGACGCAGATGACCGTCGTCCGGAAGCTCTGGAGGAAGAGGAAGACGACGAGGACGACGAGGACGATCGCCTCGAAGAGGGTCGTCTTCACCTCCTTGATCGAGAGCCTCACGAAGTCGTTCGTGTCGAGGGCGATCGAGTATTCCAGCCCGGCGGGGAAGCGGCCCTTCATCTCCTGGAGCGTCTTACGGACGGCGTTCGAGACGGCGATACCGTTCGCGCCGGGCTGCTGGTAGACGGCGATCAGGGTGGCCGGGACGCCGTTCAGCTTGGCGTCGACGAGGTACTGGCGGAGGCCTACCTCGGCCCGCCCCACGTCCTTCAGGTGGACGATCGCGCTCCCGTCCTGGCTGGCTCGAAGGATGATGTTCTCGTACTCCGACGGCCGTGTGAAGGGGCGCTGCGTGACGACGGGGAACGTGAGCTGCACCTTGCCGGCCGTCGGCTGCTGGCCGATCTGTCCCGCTCCGTAGAGGGCGTTCTGCTTCGAAACGGCATTCGCGATGTCCGTCGTCGTGATGCCGAGCGACGCCATCCGGTCCGGGTTCATCCAGATGCGCATCGCCTGGTCGGGGAGCCCCAGGATCTGGGCCTGGCCGGCGCCGGGGACCCGCTTGAGCGTGTCGAGGACGTAGACGTTGGCGTAGTTGGCGACGTACTCGTCGCTGTAGGCGTTCCCCTTGGCGAAGAGGCCGATCAGCATCATGATCGAGGAGGCCTTCTTCTCCACCGAGACGCCGAGCTGCGTCACGGCGGTCGGGAGCTGCGGGAGCGCGAGGCTGACCCGGTTCTGCACCGCGACCTGCGCGATGTCCGGGTCGGTGTTCATCGTGAAATAAGCCGTCAGCGTCAGCTGCCCGTTCGAGGAGCTCGAGGAGGACATGTAGATCAGGTTGTCAACGCCGTTGATCTGCGCCTCGATGGGGGCGGCCACGGAGTCGGCGACGGTCTGGGAGTCCGCGCCCGGGTAGGTCGCTTCGACCGTGACCTGGACGGGGGTCATCGGGGGGTACTGCTCGATCGGCAGGCTGGCCATCGAGACGAGTCCGGCGATGCAGATGATCAGGGCGATGACGGTCGCGAAGATCGGCCGCTCGATGAAGAACTTCGAGAACACCGCCAGGTCTCCTCTACTTCCCGGCCGGGGAGGCGCTCGGCGTCGTGCCCGCCCCCGCGGCAGGGGCCCCACCTGCCGGGCTGCCGCTCTCGGCCGGCTTCACCGTGACCTGGGCGCCGGACCGGAGCGTGAGGCCGCCGTCCACGACGACCCTGTCGCCGGCCTTGAGCCCCTCGGAGACGAACCAGTCGTCTCCCTGCCAGTCGCCCATGACGACGGGGCGCTGCTCGGCCTTGCCGTCGCCGCCGACGACCCAGACGAAGTGACCCTTGGAGCCCTGCTGCACCGCCCGCTGGGGAACCAGGATCGCGTTCGGGCGCGTCGCTCCCTTCAGCCGGGTCCGGACGTACTGGTTCGGGCGGAGCACCCCGCGGGGGTTCTCCACGGTGCCGCGGATGAGGAACGTCCCCGTCTGGGGGTTGAACGAGGGCTCGGCGAAAGTGATCTTCCCCATGTAGGGAAAGATGCTCCCGTCGACGAGGACGATCTCCATGTTGTAGCTGTCGTGCGGCGGCGGGCGGAGCCGTCCCGTCTTGATCTGGTTGCTGAAGCTCTGCATCTGGTTCTCGGAGAGGCTGAAGTTCACCCAGATCGGGTCGAGCGCCGCCACGGTCGTCAGGAGGCTGTTCTGCGGGCTGATGTACGTCCCGTCCGTCTGCTTCGCCGAGCTCGAGATGCCGTCGATCGGGGAGGTGATCGTCGTGTACGAGAGGTTCAGCTGGGCGGTGTCGACTTGCGCCTTCGCCTGCTCGACAGCGGCGGCCGCCGACTGGTACGAGCCCGTCGCATCGTCGAGGTCCTTCTGCGACATCGCGTTCAGGGCGGTCAGCGGCTTGATCCTGTCGAGGTCGAGCCGGGCCGTCTCCTTGGCGGCTTCCGCTTGCGCGAGGGCCGCCCTGGCCTGGTCGAGCTGCGCCTGGAACGGCTTGGGGTCCATCTGGAAGAGGACCTGGCCTTCCTTCACGATCGCCCCCTCCGTGTACATCCGCCTGTCGAGGAATCCGCTCACCCGCGCCTGGATGTTGACGAGGTGTGAGCTCTGCGTCTGGCCGATGAACTCGGCGCTGACCGGCACGTCCGCCGGGGCGACGGTGACGACCGAGACGACGGGCGAAGGCGGCGCCGCGGTCTGCGGCGACTTCCGGCATCCGCCGAGAAAGAGCGCAGAGCCGACAAGAAGGGGAATCGCGAGCGATGCGGCCAGGAGCGTTCTCGTACCGTTTCCGAGCTCCATTTCAGAACTCCTTCTCATCGAGGGTCGGCAGAGGTGATTCCGAAGCCGGGCCACGGTCCAGCAGGCCTACTTCGCGACCTCGCAGACGGCGCCCATCTCCTTGCAGATGCGGAGCGTCGCGTCGACAACGGCCGAAGTCGCATCGGGCTGGCCGGGCGAGACGGCGGACGCGATCAGGATGTGCACGGCTTTCGAATCGACCTGCGAGACGCGGAGGCCGAAGACCTGTCCCTCGGCGGTGAACTCGAGGGTGCGCGTCTTGGCGTCCTGCTGCGTCAGGCGGGCCTTCGGAGAGGACTGCGCGGCCTTGAGAGCGGCCGCGTAGACCTTCTCCGCGCTGCCGGAGAGAACCACCTCCGCAACGCTGTAGCCAGCCGAGCCCGTCTTCTCCTTCTGGCTCATCGTCTGGATCTTGCCAAGCGCTTTTCGGGCCACAAAGACCCATTGCGCCTGGGCCGTGGAAGACAGCAGCAAGATCGAAAGGAGGGCGGGAACGGCGGCGATCCGGATGGGACGATTCATGGCTTCGGGTTCCTTTCTCGGGTCCGGCGAGAGGGCGGCAACTGTTCGCTCCTGCCGGCCGAACGTCCCATTCGTCTCCGCCGAATCTTCGGAGAGTATTGGCCAAAGGGCCCGCTGGTGGGTGGTGATGCAGATGCATGAGTCGAAGTCGGCGCCGGGGAGGTAGCCTCGCGCGATGTCGAGCTCGGGACACGCGGCTGCCCCGACCCGGCTCGTCCGGTTTGCTCCCGGACTTCCCGCCCTGCTTCGCTACGATCCCGCTGACTTCCGGCACGACCTCGTCGCCGGCCTTTCGGTCGCTGCCGTGGCCCTGCCGGTCGGCGTCGCCTATGCCGAGCTGGCCGGCCTTCCCCCTGTCCTCGGCCTTTACGCGTCGATCCTTCCCCTCGTCGCGTACGCGATTTTCGGCACGTCCCGGCAGCTCGTCGTCGGCCCCGACGCGGCGACGTGTGCCCTCGTCGCAGCCTCGGTCGCCCCCCTCGCGGGAGGGGACCGGAGCCTTTATCTCTCCCTCTCGGTGACGCTCGCGTTTCTCGCCGGGCTGATTTCGATCGGAGGCCGCTTTCTCAGGCTGGGGGCGCTGGCGGACTTCCTCTCGAAGCCGATCCTCGTCGGATTCCTGAACGGCGTCTCGATCAGCATCCTTCTCGGGCAGGCGGGGAAGATCTTCGGGTTCTCCGTGAAGCCGGGCGGGATCGTTCAGCGTCTCATCGACATCCTCGGCAAGCTTCCCACGACGCACCTTCCGACACTCGCCGTGGGAGTCGCGACATTTCTGGTCCTGGCCGTGGCGCCACGGATCCTCCCCGCCTTTCCCCGGAATCTCGTGGCGATGGTCGCGGCGGCCGTCCTCGTGGCGCTCTTCGGGCTCGACGCCCGAGGCGTGGCGATCCTCGGAGAGGTGCCCCCGGGCCTTCCGCGTCTGGCGCTGCCCGTCGTCCCCCTGGAGCTCCTCCCGAAGCTGATCGCCGACGCGGCCGGCCTCGCCCTCGTCACCTTCACGAGCATGATGCTGACGGCGCGGAGCTTCGCCTCCAAGAACGGCTACGACGTCGACGCCGACCGCGAATTCGCCGCGCTCGGGGCGGCCAACATCGCCGCCGCCCTCTCCCAGAGCTTCGCGGTGAGCGGAGCCGATTCCCGGACAGCGGTGAGCGACGCGGCGGGGGGGAGGACGCAGATGACCGGCCTCGTCGCCGCGGCGGCACTCTCTCTCGTCCTCCTCTTCTTCACCGGGCCGCTCCGGTACGTGCCGGTTCCAGCCCTCGGGGCGGTTCTCATCCTCGCCTCGGTGTCCCTGTTCGACGTCCGGGATCTCCGGGTCATCTGGCAGGTGGACCGCGTCGACTGCCTCCTGTCGGTCTTCGTGACGTTTGGCGTCGTCGCGGTGGGCGCGATCAACGCGATTCTCGTCGCCGTCGTGGTCGCTCTCGTCCGGTTCGTCCACATCGTGTCGCGGCCTCTCACCGAGGTCCTTGGCCGTGTCCCGGGGCTGCCGGGCTTTCACGGCACCCGGCGCCACCCGGACGCGGAGACGATCCCCGGCGTCGTCCTCTTCCGCTTCAGCGGTCCCGTCGTCTTCTTCAACGCCCCTCACTTCAAGCGCGAAGCGCTCGCCGCGGCCGATGCCGCCGGGCCGGGCCTGAAGTGGTTCGTCCTCGACGCGATCCCGATCCCGCACACGGACGCCACTGGGCTGTTCGTGATCGACGAGGTCGCCCATGCGCTCAAGAAGCGAGGCGTCGTCGTCGTCGCCGCAGGGCGCGTGACCGAACGGCGGGAGTGGCGCCAGAAGCACGGGTTCGCCGAGACGGACAGCATGGCGGCGAGGCAGTTCCCGACGCTCGAGAGCGCGGTCGAGGCGTGCCTGGCCGGGCGCGTGGCCGGAGGCCTCGCTTGACGCGATCGCGCGTCAGCAGGCGGTCGAACCGGGCGCCCCCGCGAGGACGTCTCCCTGCCCAACGCGCACGCTTTCGGGAAAAGCGGGACATGCTGGCGATATACCACCACCGCTGACGAGGGGTCACCAGCTCTCGCTCGCGCGTGCCCATCTCTTCCTGGGGAGAGGTGCATAAGTGACTGGCTCGTAGCGGTCTTCGACGGCCACGGGCATTCCGCCCGGATGGCACCTCGTTCGCTCTGACCCGGGGAAATGCGCCCGGCGAGGTCTCCGGCAGGGGCAGAGCAGGCTTTCGGGGGGCTCCGGGCGGCAGCCGAGGCGTGGCACGGAGACCCAAGGAGCCGTTAACAGGAGGCACACGATGACGACCCCAGCCGTTCGCCAGGAACACGATCTTCTCGGTCACTTCGCTGTCCCGGCCGACGCCTACTATGGCGTCCAGACGGCACGGGCCCTCGAGAACTTCCACATCTCGGGCGTGCAGCTGCGCCTCTATCCCGACGTCATCAAGGCCTTCGGCATGGTCAAGCTGGCAGCCGCCCGGGCGAACTTCGACTGCGGACAGTTCAGCCGCGAGATCCTGAAGGGGATCGAGGGGGCCTGCCAGGAGCTGATCGCCGGGAAGCTCCTCGACGAGTTCCGGCTCGACGTCTTCCAGGGGGGCGCAGGTACCTCGACCAACATGAACGCCAACGAGGTGATCGCGAACCGCGCCCTCGAGCTCATGGGACACAAGAAGGGAGAGTACGAGCACTGCAGCCCGCACGACCACGTGAACTGCTCGCAGTCGACAAACGACGCCTACCCGACGGCCCTGCACGTCGGCATGGCCCTCGGCAACGTCCGACTCGTGGCCGCCATGAAGGAGCTGATCGAGGCGTTCCGGCACAAAGGAAAGGAGTTCTCCGGGATCCTCAAGATGGGGCGAACGCAGCTCCAGGACGCCGTTCCGATGACGCTGGGGCAAGAGTTCAATGCGTTCGCGGAGACGCTGTCGGGAGAGGTCCTCGCCCTCGAGCGGATCCAGAGCGTCCTTTGCGAGATCAACATGGGGGCGACGGCGATCGGCACCGGCCTCAACGCGCCGGCCGGCTACGCGGAGACGTGCGCGGAGCACCTCGCGAAGATCACCGGCTTTGCGATCCATCTCGCGCCGGACCTGATCGAGGCGACGCAGGACACGCAGGCCTTCGTCCTCTATTCCGCCTGCATGAAGAGCCTGGCCATCAAGCTCTCGAAGGTCTGCAACGACCTCCGGCTTCTTTCCTCGGGACCCCGCTGCGGCCTCCGCGAGATCAACCTCCCGCCCAAGCAGCCCGGCTCCTCCATCATGCCCGGCAAGGTGAATCCGGTCATCCCGGAGGTCGTCAACATGGTCTGCTTCCGCGTCATCGGCAGCGACCTGACGGTGGCGATGGCCGCCGAGGGGGGCCAGCTCCAGCTCAACGTCTTCGAGCCGGTCATCGCGGCGTGCCTCTTCGAGGCGCAGACGCTCTTCATGAACGCAGCACGGACGCTCCGCATCCACTGCGTCGAAGGGATTACGGCGAACCCCGAAGTCTGCAAGCACTACGTCGAATTCAGCATCGGGACCGTGACGGCCCTCAACCCCGTCATCGGGTACGACCGGTCCACTGAGCTCGCGGCCGAGGCACAGAGGACAGGCCGAGGCATCCTCGAGCTGATCCGCGAGAAGAAGGTCCTCTCCGAAGAGCAGATTGCGAAGGTGCTGGACCCCGCTGCGATGACGGGGCAGGGTCGTCCCGCATGAGTCGCGGCGCGCGCCTTCGGGCGGCGCTTCTGACGACCCTCCTCGCCGTGCGGCCGCTCCCCGTTCGCGCGCAGCCGCCTGAGTCCGACGGATGGAGCCTCTTCACGGCCACGTGGAACCTTTCGGGAGAGAGACAGCTCCTCCCGACGGAGGGCGGCCGTCATGCTTCCGTCGTCCACCTCTCGGGCTCCATGACCGTCAAGGGTGGAGAGGGAATCGGGCGCGGATTCCTCGTCGAGATGATCGGCTTCGACGACGGCGCGACACTCCTCGTCGGCAGGTCGGTGCTCACCGACGAGCACGCCGACCGGATCTACTGCACGCTCAAAGCCGACACGATCGGCGCGGGGCGCCGGGGAACGGGGACGATCACCGGGGGCTCCGGCCGGTACGCGGAGACCGAGGGGTCCTACACCTTCACCTGGCAGTACGTCGTGGACGCCGGAAGTGGCGAGATCAGCGTTCGCTCCGTGAATCTCGAGGGGCGAATACGGCGCGCCCCGCCCCCGGCTCGTGAGGCAAAGCCGTGACACCGGGCGCGAGATTATTTCTCGCACGCCTCGGGGTCGTCGCCCTCGGCGTCACGATCTGGCTCTGGCCGGTGCCCGGAGGACTGACGGCACCGGCGTGGCATCTCTTCGCGATCTTCGCCGCGACCATCGCTTCCGTCATCGTGGGGGCTCTCCCGATCCTGACGGCCTCCGTCCTCGGCCTCGGCGTGGCTGTACTGACACAGACCATCAAACCGGCCGGAGCCTATTCCGGATTCGCGAACGCCACGATCCTCCTGATCATCGTCGCCTTCCTCCTGGCGCGTGCGGTCGTGATCTCCGGGCTCGGCCAGCGGCTCGGCTACCTCGTCGTGAGCCGCTTCGGCCGCTCGACGCTCGGACTGGGCTACAGCATCTTCCTCGTCGACGCCGTGATCGCCCCGGCCTTCCCGAGCAACACCGCGCGCGGCGGGGTGCTCTTCCCAATCGCCTACTCGCTCGCCGAGGCGGGCGGCTCGAAACCCGACGAGAAGACCCGAAAGCGGATGGGCGCCTACCTGATGTTCTGCGGGATGGCGAGCCTGAGCGTCTCCTCGGCGCTCTGGCTCACGGCGATGGCGGCGAACCCGCTCGGGGCCGAGATCGCCGCGGCGCACGGGCTGAAGATCGCATTCGGAGCGTGGCTCGCCGCCTCCTCGGTACCGACACTCCTCGCGATGGCGCTCCTGCCGTGGCTTCTCTACAAGATCTTCCCGCCAGACCTCAAGACCACGCCCGATGCGCCGGTCGCCGCACGGGAGGCCCTGGCCAGAATGGGCCGGCTGAGCCCGACCGAGTGGTCGGTCGCCTTCACCTTTCTCGCGATGGTCGTCGCCTGGGGGCTCGCGTCGACGCTGAAGCTCGATTCGACGGCGGTGGCGTTCACCGGTCTCGGGGTCCTCCTCGCCACCGGCTCCCTGAAGACGAAGGACATCGCACAGGAAGGAGACGTCCTCGCGACGTTCATCTGGTTCGCGGCCCTGTTCGGACTCAGCGCCCAGCTCAATGCCCTCGGATTCATGGGATTCCTCGGTCAGCGGATGGGCGGCGCTCTCGGCGGCCTCCCCGGGCCGGTGGCTCTCGTTCTCCTCCTCGTCGCCTACGTCGTCCTTCATTACCTCTTCGTCAGCCAGACGGCCCACCTTCTCGCGCTCTTCGGAGTCTTCCTCGACGTCGGCGTGAACCTCGGTGTACCGGTCGCGCCCCTCGCCTTTGGTCTTCTCTTCGCGACCAACTATTTCTCGGTGATCACGCCTCAAGGTTCCAGCGCCAACCTTCTCTTCGTGGGCAGCGGCTATCTGACGCCGGGAGAGCTCTACAAGCTGGGGACGATCACGACCATCGTCCTCTTCTTCCTGTACCTTGTCATCGGGGTCCCCTGGGTCATGTTCGTCATGCGCTGAGCGAGATCACCGGCCATGCAGCACATCGCTCTAGCCCTGAGGCAGAACCCCGAGCTCGCAATCTTCCTGACGCTCGCGCTCGGCTTCCTGATCGGCCGGCTGAAGGTCGGTACGTTCAGCCTCGGGAACGTCGTCGGGACGCTCCTCGCGGGCGTCGTCGTCGGCCAGCTCGACATTCGCGTCGACCCGGTCGTGAAGCTCGTCTTCTTCGACTTCTTCCTCTTCGCCACGGGGTACAAGGTGGGACCGCAGTTCTTCCGGGGACTGAAAAAGAACGCCCTGACGCAGGTCTCCCTGACGGTCGTCCTCTGCGTCACGAGCCTCGTGACGACCGTGGCCGCCGCGAAGGTCTTCAAGTACGACTGCGGAACGGCAGCAGGACTGATGGCGGGGGCCTTCACGGAGTCGACGGTGATCGGGACGGCCGGGGAGACGATCAACCGGCTTCCCCTCCCGGAAGCCGAGCGGAAGCGGCTGTTGGACCAGATCCCGGTGGCTTACGCCGTCAGCTACCTCGTCGGGACCGGTTTCGTCGTCTGGTTCCTCTCAGGCCTCGCGCCGAAGCTCCTCAAGGTGAACCTGAAGGAAGAGAGCCGGGAGCTCGAGGCCACCCTGAGCGGCGGCCCGACCCGCGAGCCCGGCGTCCAGTCCGCGTACCGCAACTGGGACGTGAGGGCGTATCGGCTGCCCGACGGATTCGCAGGCAAGACCCTTGGAGATTTCGAGGCCGCCTTCGTGCCCGATCGGATCTTCGTCAAGAGAATTCGGAGAGAGGGAGAAGGAGATTTCCTGGAAGGCAAAGAGAGCGCGGCCCTCCGGCGTGGCGATGTCCTGGCCGTCACCGCTCGCCGCCATCTTCACCTTTCAAGGAAATCTTCCTTTGGCGTCGAGGTCGAGGACCGCGAGCTGCTGGACTACCCGATCACGACGGCCGACGCCGTCGTCACGAACCGCGACGTGGCCGAGAAGACGCTCGAAGAGCTGGCCGAGGCCCACGGGCGGGGGATCGCCCTCCTCAAGCTCGTCCGCGGCGGCGAAGAGGTTCCAGTCTCGCCGGGGACGGTCGTGAACCGCGGCGACCTCCTTCGGATCGCGGGACCGCCGGACGACGTTGCGCGCGCGGGAAAGGCTCTCGGTTACGTCGAGAGGCCGTCGAGCCAGACCGACGTCGTCTTCGTCGGCCTCGGGATCCTTCTCGGCGGCTTCGTCGGCCTCCTTTCCGTGACCGTGGGCGGCCTGCCGCTCAGCCTGACGGCGAGCGGCGGCGCCCTCATCATGGGGCTCGTCTTCGGCTGGCTCCGCTCGGTCCGGCCTACCTTCGGCCGGATCCCGGAGGCGGCCCTCTGGATCTTCGACACCATCGGACTCGCCGTCTTCATCGGCGTCGTCGGCCTCGCCGCCGGGCCGAGCTTCGTCTCAGGGCTCAAGGAGACGGGGCCGAGCCTCCTCCTCGTCGGCCTCGTCGTCGCGGTCACGCCCCACGTCGCGGCGCTCTTCTTCGGCCGGTACGTCCTCAAGATGAACCCCGTCATCCTTTTCGGCGCCTGCGCCGGGGCCGGGACCGTCACGGCTGCGCTCCGGGGAATCCAGGACGAAGCGGGAAGCAAGCTCCCCGTCCTCGGCTACACCGTCCCTTACGCGATCGGGAACATCCTGCTGACCGCGTGGGGACCTGTCATCGTGATGCTCACGAAATAGATGCAGACGCCTGGAACCGGTACGCCCCGGTATCTCTCCGAAGGTAGCTTCCCGTGAAGCGGTCGCGCGCTCTGCTCCTGATCGGCGGCCTCACGCTCGCCGTTCTCGCCGTCTCGGTCCCCGGCGCGCTTCGCGACGCGTCGCAGCGGGGCGGCTTCTACCTCTTCTCCGCCGCGTTCCTCCAAGACCTCCCGAAGCGGCTGGCGGGACCGGGGCGAATGCGCTTCATCTTCCAGCCCGCCATGGCGATCTTTCTCGGGATCCGGAGCGGCCGGGAGGACGCGCGCCTCGGACGGCCGCAATTCCTCGCGGGCCTGCTTCACCCCTCCCACCGCTCGGAGCTGCTCCGGAGTTCGCTCGAGAGCATCTCCATCCTGCTCCTCATGGGGATCCTCCTCGACTCGGTCTTTCAGTGGATTCTCCTCGGCATCTCTTACCCGGTGCCGGCGCTCGTCGTCGGACCGGTGCTCATCACAGTTCCCTATGCCGTGGCCAGGGCCGTCGCAGGTAACATCGGCCGCGGGAGCGGCTGAGAGGCGGACTCTTCGATCGTCCATAGGGAATCGCCTGAATCGGCTGCCTCGCTCGGGAGACCCGATCGACACATCATCGAAGGAGAAACCAATGGTCCGTTCGAAGCTTCCGGCCGGTTTGACCGAGTGCACCGAGCAGGTACGCCTGAATGACGCCCGCGAGGAGAGGATCCCCTGGAAGAAGTGGGGGCCCTATCTCTCCGAGAGACAGTGGGGGACCGTCCGCGAGGACTACAGCGCCGACGGGAATGCGTGGGACTACTTCTCCCACGAACAGTCCCGATCCCGGGCCTACAGGTGGGGCGAGGATGGCCTTGGGGGGATCTCGGACGACAAGCAGCTCCTCTGCTTCGCTCTCGCCCTCTGGAACGGGACGGACCCGATCCTTAAGGAGCGGCTCTTCGGCCTGACGAACAGCGAGGGAAACCACGGAGAAGACGTCAAGGAGTACTACTTCTACGTCGACTCGACGCCGACCCATTCGTACATGAAGTTCCTCTACAAATATCCGCAGAAGGAGTTCCCGTACCGGGACCTCGTGGAGACGAACCGGAGGCGGTCGCGGGAGGAGATGGAGTACGAGCTCCTCGATACGGGTGTCTTTGACGATGACCGGTACTTCGACGTCTTCGTGGAGTACGCCAAGGAGGGGCCCGAGGACGTCCTGATCAAGATCTCGGTCCACAACCGGGGGCCGGAGCCGGAGCGGCTGCAGCTTCTTCCGACGCTCTGGTTCCGGAACATCTGGTCGTGGGAGACCGGAAGCCCGAAGCCTCTCATCACGAAGGCGGGGGCCGCGAGGATCCGCGCCGCGCATCCCGAGCTGGGCGACTACACGCTGGCCTGTGACGGGAAACCGGAGCTTCTCTTCACGGAGAATGAGAGCAACGTCGAGCGCCTCTGGGGCCAATCCAATTCGTCTCCGTTCGTGAAGGACGCCTTCCACCGGTACGTCGTCGGCGGCGAGAAGGGGGCGGTGAATCCAGCAAGGAGCGGTACCAAGGCTGCGGCGCGGTACGTCCTCGAGGTTCCGGCCGGAGGGTGCGAGGTCGTCCGGTTGCGCCTTGCCGCGAAGATGCCGAAGACGCCTTTCGGGGCCCCGTTTGACGAGGTGTTTCGCGCCCGGCTCGCCGACGCGGACGAGTTCTACGAGATGATCACCTCGAAGACGCTGACCGAGGACGAGCGGCGGGTCCACCGGCAGGCGCTCGCCGGCATGCTCTGGTCGAAGCAGTTCTACTTCTTCGACGTCGACCGTTGGCTCCAGGAGCATGACGCGCATCCCCTCCTCGGGAGCCGGGCGGCGCCGCGGAACGCCGAGTGGTTCCACATGTTCAACGGAGACGTCATCTCGATGCCCGACAAGTGGGAGTACCCGTGGTACGCGGCGTGGGACCTCGCCTTCCACACAATCGCCCTCTCCCTCGTCGACTTCGACTTCGCCAAGCAGCAGCTCCTACTGATGCTCCAGAGCCTCTACGCGCATCCCAACGGGCAGATCCCCGCCTACGAGTGGAACTTCAGCGACGTGAACCCCCCCGTCCATGCCTGGGCCACGCTCTTCCTCTACCAGGTGGAGAGGGACCTGGGCCGCGGCGACATCAAGTTCCTCGAGCGCTCCTTCCAGGGGCTGCTCCTCAACTTCAACTGGTGGGTGAACCGGAAGGACCCGGCCGGGCGGAACGTCTTCGCGGGCGGGTTCCTCGGCCTCGACAATATCGGCGTTTTCGACCGGAGCGCTCCGCTCCCGACGGGAGGCTCCCTCGAGCAGGCGGATGGGACGGCCTGGATGGCCTTCTACTGCCAGAGCATGCTCGAGATTGCCCTCACCCTCGCCGAGCACGATCCGGCCTATGAGGAGCACGCCTACCGGTTCTTCCAGCACTTCGTCTGGATCTCGTACGCGATGGACCGCCTCGGCGAGCACCATGACGAGATGTGGGACGATGCAGACGGCTTCTTCTATGACCTGCTCCGGCTTCCGGACGGAGGCGCGATGCGCCTCAAGGTCCGTTCGATGGTGGGGCTCCTCCCGCTCTGCGCGGCCACGGTCTTCGAAGGTGACGTCCTCGAAAAGAACCCGAGGTTCCGCGAGCTGATCGCCCTCTTCAGGAGCCGGCACCCCGAGGTCTGGGCGCACGTCGCCCCGACCGAGGAGGGATTCATCGGATACGCGAACCGCCGGCTCCTCTCGGTCCTGAACAGGCAGAAGCTCGAACGCGTCCTTGGATACCTCCTCGACGAGAACGAGTTCCTCGGGCCGAACGGGATCCGGTCCCTTTCCCGATACCACAAGGACCATCCCTTCGTCTTCCACCTCCAGGGACGGGCCTACGACGTGACGTACCTCCCCGCGGAGTCGAATTCGGGGATGTTCGGTGGCAACTCGAACTGGCGGGGCCCGGTCTGGATGCCGGTCAACGGCCTCCTGATCCGCGGGCTCCTGAACCTCTACTTGTTCTACGGGGACGACTTCAAGATCGAGTGTCCGACGGGCTCGGGCAACCGGATGACACTCTTCGAGGTGGCGAAGGAGATCTCGCGGCGCCTCGCGGCGACCTTCCTCCGCGACCAGAACGGCCGCCGTCCGGTTTACGGGGGAACGGAGAAGTTCCAGACCGACCCGCACTGGAAGGACCTGATCCTCTTTTACGAGTACTTCCACGGCGACAACGGCGCCGGCCTCGGGGCCAGCCATCAGACGGGGTGGACGGGCATCATCGCCCGTCTCCTCGACCTCTTCGGGCGTCTCGATGCCGGCTCCGTCCTGAAGGCGCCGAGAGCAGACACGATGGCCCGGATCACCCGCGAGACGGTGGGCGGGAACCGGTAGCCGGCAATGCCTTCCCCGCGATACCCCTCGCTCTTCCAGATCAACACCCGCGTCAGGCTCTCGGAGCGCGCGTCGGAGCTGGGCCATCCCGCGACGCTGGATGACATTCCGGAGGCCGAGCTGGATGGTCTGGCCGCAGACGGCTTCGATCTCGTCTGGTTCCTCGGGGTCTGGCAAACCGGCGAGGCCGCCCGGGGTGTCTCCCGGTCGAAGCCGGAATGGGTCGCGGAGTACCGCCGTGTCCTGCCCGATTTCCAGGAATCGGACGTCACCGGCTCCTGCTTCGCGGTGCGCGGTTACAGGGTCCACGAGGACTTCGGCGGGAACGAGGCGCTCGCCCGCCTGCGGGGGAGGCTTCGCCGCCGCGGCCTCCGCCTGATCCTCGACTTCGTCCCTAACCACATGGCGCCGGACCACCCCTGGGTGCAGCAGCATCCGGACTACTTCGTCGCGGGGACGGAGGAGAAGCTCGCAGCGGAGCCGCAGAACTATGCGCGGGCCGGGAATCGGATTCTCGCGTACGGCCGCGATCCCTATTTCGACGGATGGCCCGACACGTTCCAGCTCAACTACGGCAATCCGGCCCTGCAGGACGCGATGCTCGGAGAGCTCTCCGGGATCGCCGGGCAGTGCGACGGAGTCCGCTGCGACATGGCGATGCTCGTCCTCCCCGAGGTCTTCGAGAAGACCTGGGGCATCGCGACGAGCCCGTTCTGGCCTCGGGCCACGGCGGCCATCCGCTCGCAGGTCCCCGGATTCCTCTTCCTCGCCGAGGTCTACTGGGACCTCGAGTGGACGCTCCAGCAGCAGGGCTTCGACTCCACGTACGACAAGAGGCTCTACGACCGCCTCGAGCACGG
>JBLMYG010000246.1:0-9729 GCA_050258155.1 Acidithiobacillales bacterium | reverse complement strand
GCCCCGGAGAGCCCTGGGGCGTGGAGCTGATCTTCGCCCCCGACGAGGCGCGGCGCCCGCTCCAGATCCATCTGGCGGTCTCCACGCGCGACAACGTCGTCTGCTTTTCGGCGGACTCGCGCCTCGACGGGACAGGGCCCTTCGTCGGGAAGTCGCAGTACCGGGTCCGGATCGCCCTCGACGCCCTCCCGCTCGCCAAGGGGGAGTTCGTCGTGTATGCCTATCTCGCCGACGAGAACGCCCTCGCGCTCTACGACGCGCGGAGCGACCGGACGTTCCACGTCGAGTCCCCCGTCTGGCGAAGCGGGCTGATTTCGGCTGCGACGCGATGGGAGCGTTGTCTTTGATACCTGGATACCTGGCTTCCCCGGGAAGGGCCGGTTCGGGAACGTCCGTGACGGAGATCGGCCTCGACGCTGCGGCTCCCGGAAAGCCTCTGGATGCGCAGCGGGCGGCCCGGACGTCTCTCGCCCGCTGGCGGGCGCAGGCCCTGCAGCTCGGCGTGACGTTCGTCGAGCCCGGCGGCTGCCCGCTCCTCCTCCGGCTCGACGAGCCGGAGGCCGTCGTCCATCCGAAGGCGCTCGCGGCGGCGCTCGCGAGCGAGGGGGCGAGCGTTCTGCCCGTGCGGCCCTCCGAGCCCGTCGCGGCGCTCTGGGAGTTCGACGCTCAGTCGAGCGGCCAAGACGTCCTGGAGCCTCCTCCGGCCACGCTCGTCCGAGGGCCCGGGCCGTCTAGCGCGGCCGCAGCGTTTCTCGGTTATTCCTTCGCGGGACGCCGCGGGCACACCCGCCCGGAGGTGGCGGAGCTCGTCCCGCGGGATGCGTCCCGGGTCCTGGAGCTCGGCTGTGCGGAAGGGGGACTCGGTGCCTCGCTCGAGGCGTGGGGCGCCCGCGTCACGGGCATCGAAGTCGACGAGGAGTCAGCCTCCGTTGCTGCGACGCGACTCTCACGGGTGCTGGCGATGCCGCTCGAGGCTGCGCTTCCGGGTCTCCGCGAGACGTTCGATGTCGCGGTGGCGGCCGACGTCCTCGAACACCTCGACGACCCGGTCGGTGCCCTCGGGGCTCTGCGAGACGTCGCGAAAACGCTGGTCTTCTCCGTCCCCAACGGCTCTCACGTCTCCGTTCTCGCCGGCGTGCTGCAAGGACGCTGGGACCCGAACCTCGAGGGGATCGTCGCGTTCGACCACCGGACGTACGCCGGACGCGCGGGATGGGACGCCCTTTTCCGTGCCGGCGGCTGGCACGTCGACGAGTGGCGCGCCGTTCCGCTCCTCCCCCCGCGCGCGGCGCCGTGGATGCCGGCGTTCCGCCTCCCCGAGGAGGAGCTGACGGCATACCAGTGGCTGGGCGTGGCGCGCCCCGCCGGACCCGAGGGGGAGCTCGTTCTCGGTCCGGTGCCGAGGATCGACGAGGTGCCGGCGGGCGTCTGCCGGAGCGCGCTCGTCGCCGCGAGGCCCCTCTTTCGCGGGGAGGTCGCCGTGGATCGTGCGCCGCTGGTTCACGCTGTCACGCGGAAAGGGGCTTCCGGCGTCTCGCTCGTTCCCGGTGGCCGGGAGAGCATTCCCGAGGAGGCCCTTCGGGCTCGCGCGCTCGGCCTTCCGGTCGCCTGGGACGATCTCGAAGCCGCGACCTGGTCGGCGGCGCCGGTCGACGCCCGCCTCGGGACGGTGACGAAATGAGAATCGTCTACGTGCTCGAGTCGCTGGAGCTCTCCGGCGGCGTGAAGGTCATCGTGGCGCACGCCGAGGGGCTGGCGCAGCGGGGACACGAGGTCTCGATCGTGACGAAGGACGCCCGGCACGACTGGATCGACGTCGGGGTGCCGGTGATCGAGGTGGCGCAGCTCGACGCCACGACGATCCCTCCGGCGGACGTCCACGTGGCGACCTGGTTCCCCACGGTCGTCCCAACGGTCCGCGCCGCGCGCGCCCCGAGGATCTTCCATTTCAGCCAGGGGTGGGAGGCGATCTATCCGAACACGGCCCACCGCCGGAGGGAGATCGACGAGGCGTACGGAGAGCGGATCCCGAAGCTCCTCATCTCGGCCCATCTCCGAACGCTCTTCGAGGGACGCTATCCGGGCCCGTTTCACGTCCTGCCGCAGGCGATCCGGCCGGAGGACTACCGGCCGGGCGGTCCGGAGCCCGAGGGACCCCGCCGGCCCCCGGTGATCGGCGTGGTCGGGCCGTTCGAGGCAGCCAACAAGGGAATCCCGGTCGCCCTCGCGGCGATCGCGAGGATCAGGGCCTCCGGTAGGGCCGTGACGCTGCACCGTGCGAGCCAGCTTCCGCAGTCGCCGGCGGAGCGGCTCCTCCTCGCCAGCGAGCTCTACCGCCACGGGGCGAGCGTCAGGGAGATGGCCGGTTTCTACCGGGGGCTCGACCTCCTGCTCCATCCGTCATTCGAGGCGGAGGGATTTCCGCTTCCTCCCCTCGAGGCGATGGCATCCGGAGCCCCGGCCGTCCTGACGGACATCCCGTCGTACGCGCCGATCCCGCGCGACGCGGCCTCGTTCGTACCGCAGGGGGACGATGCCGCGATGGCCCGCGAGGCGGCGCGGCTCCTCGACGACGCGGAACTCTGGCGGACCCGGCGGAAGAGGGGGCTCGAGGTGGCCGCGACGTTCGTCCTGGGACCGGTCCTCGACAAGCTCGAGGCGATCTTCGGGACCTAGAAGATCTCGTGATCGGAAAAGCGGTAGTCGAAGGCGCGCCCCGCGGCGTCCGCATCGAAGGCCGGGTCTAGGGGACGGATCTCGAAGTGGCAGTCGGACGGCTCGGGAGCGAAGCCGAATTCGGCCTCGACGCGCCGCGCGATCCGCGACCATGTCGGCGCGCGAAGGACGAGCCACCGGGCTGCCGTGCCGGCGAGGGCGCTCTCGGCGGCGGCGAGAAGGTCTCCGAGGTCTCCCGACGCCTCGTCCCCGACCTGGAGGTCGATGAGAAGGGCGCGCTCGCCGACGATCCGAATCGCCGCGTAGCCTCGCGAGGCGGCGCGCCGGTCGAGAAGCTCGACGAGGCGATAGGAGGCTCCGGCGTGCGGCGCATAGCGCCAGTCGAGCGTGGCGCGCGACCGGTCGGTCCTCCAGCCCGCTCGCGCGTGCAGCGCCTCGGCGAGGGCCTCGTGGCCGGGGGAGACCCGGTCGCCGACGGAGGGGCGAAGGAGGCGGCGGCGAATACGCCCGAGGAGGCCGGCGCCTCCAAGGGGCCTGACCCATTGCCCGGCCGGCTCGATGGACCGGTAATCGAGCCTCTTCTCCCCGGTCCGGCGATGGCGCTCGTTCGGGAAGCCGAAGACGAAGGGCGCCCTCGCGTCCGCCGCCACCCGGAAGAACTCCAGTCCCAGCTCCACGAAGAGCGACCTCCGGCCCAGGCTCCGGTGGAGCGGATGCGTCATGACGTCGGCCGCCGCGACCCCCGTGAGGTCGCCTCCCGCGCCGCGGTAACGGGTTCCGACGCCGCCGAAATAGCCGACGGGCTCCTCCCCGAGAAGGGCGAGAACCGACGGAAAGGAATGGGGGTTCCGGTCGTACTTCCATTCCCACGCCTCAGGGACGGGCGGCTGCCCGAAAGAGGCCGAAAAGAGGCGCAGAAGCGCCTGCCGGTCGGCGCGAACGGCGGCGCGATAGACGAACGACACCGGGCGGAGGAGTCTAGCAACCGCCTCCGGATGAGAGGATGAGGGCGGGATGATCTCGGCCGTCGTCGTCAGCTACAGATCGGGCCACCTCGCCCGGCGGGCGATCGTCGCCCTCCGCGAGGACGCCGCGCGCTCCGGCCTCGCTCTGCAGGCCGTCGCGGTCGTCAACTCCGGCGACGCGGACGAGGTGCGGGCCGTCGGAGGCGTCGCCGACGTGACGCTCGATCCGGGCACGAACCTCGGGTACGCCGGCGGCCTGAACCGCGGCATCGCGGCCTCCCGCGGCGACGTCCTGTTCCTCATGAACCCCGATGTCATCGTGCGCCGGGGCGCCGTCGACGCGCTGGAGGCCGCCGTCCGCTCGGCCCCTCTGACGATGGCGGGCCCGGCGACGTTCCTCGACGAGGAGGAATCGGTCCTGATCCCGATCTTCGACGAGCCGACGCCTCTCGACCTCGCCCGGCGGCGCCTCCTCCTCGACCCGCGGGGCGCGGACCGCGTCTTCGTCCGTCGCCTCCCGCGCGTTCTGCGTGCCGTCGAGGCCATCTCGCGGCGTGAGACGTTCACGGTCTCCACGCTCTCGGGAGGGATGATGGCGGTGGGGCGCGGAGCGCTGGAGCGCGTCGGCCCGTTCGACGAGAACTACCGCCTCTACTTCGAGGAGAACGACTGGCAGCGGCGGCTGCGCCTCTTCGGCGGCCGGCTTCTTCTCGTCAGCGCCGCCCGGGCCGTCCACCCGTACGGCCGGTCGACGCGGGAAGAGCCGCAGGCCCCCGGGTGGTTCGCCGAGTCGGAGCGGCGCTACTTCACCGAGCACTTTCCGCGCCGCGGCGCCGCGGCGCTCGACGCCCTGGAGAGATCCGCGACCAACCTGAAGCCGTGGCCGACCCTGCCGGTCCGTGAATCTCTCTCCTGGGAGGGCGAGGCGGCCGGCGTGGCCGTCTCGCCGCTCCGAACGTTCGGCGTCTTCGCCTGGGCTGCCGTCTCTCCAGGGAGGCGCGACTGGTCCCCTTCGGCCGGATTCCGGGACATGCTGAGAGGAGCGACGTGGCACGCACGCGCCGTGGAGCGGGGCACGGGCCGGACTCTCGCCGAGGTCACGCTCCGGGCCTGAGGCGATTTTTCAGCTTTCGCCACGGCCGGAGAAAACGCCACGCCCGGGAGCGGTGGATCGCCTCGAGCGTCTCCCGGGCCTGTCGGAGCTCGTCGCGGAGCGGTGCCGCAAGGTGGGAGCCGCGCGTCAGCTCCCGGCCGAGGAGGTCGAGAGCAGCGTGCTCGCGCGTGGTCGGCTCCTCGGCGGGCGGGAGCGACGCCAGAAAGTCGCGGTAGCGCTCGGCGGTCTTCTCCCACGTGAAGCGGAGCGCGGTCGTGAGGCCGGCCTCGCAGAGCCGGCTCCGGAGAGCCTCGTCTTCGACGAGGCGAAGGATCGCGCGGGTGAGTGCGGCGGAATCCCCCGGGGGGACGACGAGAGCGTTCTCGCCGTCGACGGCGTACTCGCTGACGCCGCCGCTCTCCGTCAGGACGCAGGCGGCCCCGCACGACATCCCCTCGAGGCCCACGAGACCGAAGCCCTGGAAGAGGGACGGGTCGACGACGATGTGCGCCGAGGAGAGGAGTGCCGCGACCCCTTCCCGGGAAAGAACCCCGGCATGGCGGTGCGGGAACGAGGCGGCCCCGTCCGGAACATTCTGGTGCCCGAAGAGGACGACCTCGACGTCGCCCCGCCGCGCGACCTCCCGGAGGGCGGGGAGGAGAAACGCCATGCCGCGGCGCTCCTCGAACCGGAGCATCGCGGCGATCCGGACGGGGGGCGCGGGGGATCGCGTGCCACGGGGATAGAAGGTGTCGGGGTCGGCGCTGATCGGCACAGGAAGCGGGCGGAGACCGTGCCGCCGCTCGATCTCGTCGGCGAGCCAGGTCGAGACGGAGGTCATCCGCGGAAGGAGGGCGTAGGTGTCGCCGACGTACTCGGGGCCGTCCGCCCCGAACCATCCTTCGTAGTCCTGGACGAAGTACGCGGCCTTCGTGCCGGGGCGCCGGCTTGCCGCCACCGCCACGAGCGGGGCCGTCTGATACGCCGTGGCGACGAGGTGCCGCGTCGGCGGGGGGCTGGCGATCAGCTCCTCCGGCCTCATCCGGATCGGTTCGAAGAAGCGCTCGCTCTCGATCTCGGGGAAGGCATCGCCGACGACGACGATTCCGGCCCTCAGGCCGTCGAGGACGAGGGCGTTCACCAGCTCGACGACCGCCGAGACGCCGCCGAAGACGCCGAACATCGGAAGGACGAAAAGGACGTCGTGGGGGGGCGCCGGCCGGTCATCCGGAAGGGTCCAGACGAAGGTCCCCGGGTCCCGGACGCGGCCGAGCGTGTTGGCCCTGTCGAAGGCGGCCAGCTCGCGCTCGTGGACGTCTCTCCAGCGGCTCATGACGATCTTCAGGTTCCGGCGGGTTCGCTCGTCTCCGTCGGAGAAGCTCGCTCCCTGCCGGTGGTAGACGAACGTGTCGTCGGCCACGACGCACCTCCAGCCGGCGGCACGCGCACGGTAGTGGAGGTCGGTCTCCTCGCTGTAGCCGCGTCCGAAGGCCTCGTCGAAAACGCCGACCGATCGGATCAGCTCGCGCCTCGCGAGGAGGCAGAAACCGACGACGGTGACGGCGTCGGGGTAGAGGGCCGGGCTCGTCCGGGCGACCCGATCCGCGAAGGAGAAGACGTCCTCGCCGGGGGGCATCTTCACCGAGAGGTTGACGGCGTTGTTCGAGAGGGGGCAGCAGAGGCCGATCCTCTCGTCACGCTCGCACCTCTCCAGCATCCGCTCGAAGGCCCCGGGAGTCATGAGCGTGTCGCTGTTGAGGAGGCAGACCCAGGGAGCGTCGGAGAAGTGGAGACCCCGGTTGGCCGTCCGGACGAAACCGAGGTTGGTCTCGTTTTCGAGCAGGACGATCCCCGTCTGCTCGCGGAGCCATTCGGTCGTCCGGGCATCGCTCCCGTCGTTGATGACGACGAGACGCGCCCACTCGGGGGCGTGGCGCGTCAGCGTCCGGAGGCAGTTCTTCGTCGAGCGGAGGGCGTTGTGGACGGGGACGACGACGTCGCAGCGAACGGGAACGTGGCTCATTTCGAGAGAAAGGCCTTCAGCTTCCACCACCGCGTGGCGAGCCGCCACCATCTCGAGCGATGGATGGCATCGTGCTCGGCGGCCAGGGCGGCCGCGCGCCCCTCCGCGTCAGCGAGAGCCCCCTGGAGTCTCGCGAGGCTCCCTTCGGCCTCGGCGAGCCGCGAGCGGAGGGCCTTCACCTCGTCGTCGAACCCGTCCACGAGAGCCATCGCGGTCCCCGAAGTCCTTCGCGCCGCGTGCTTGCTGAAGAGCGCCTCCCGCGCCGCCTCGGCCTCCGGTCCGCCCCACGGAGCCGCCATCGTGGCGTTCGTTCCATCGTCCCGGACACGGTAGACGGCCGTCGTCTCCGGGACGAACCGGAGACGCGTCACGGCCGAGAGGCGGATCAGGAAGTCCCAGTCCTCGAAGAGGTCGAACGCCTCGTCGAAGGGGCCGGTCATCTCCACGAGCTCCCGCCGGTGCATCAGCGCGATGAGGGGAACGTCGTTCTTGTAGAGGATCCGGCTGGCGTCGAAAGGGCGCCCATACGTGGTGAGAGTTTCGCCGTCGCGGTAGAGTCCGTCCGGCCCGCGGCGCTGTGCGATCTGGTCGACGGAGGAGAAGGCGGCGCCGCAGCCGTCGTTCCTCTCGAGGGCGGCCACGAGCCTCGCGAGATGGGCCGGCCGGTAGAGGTCGTCGTCGTCGAGGTAGGCGACGTAGAGCCCGCGGGCCGCGGCCAGGCCGGCGTTCAGGGAGCGGGCGCGCCCGGCGGGCGGCGGGGGGACGACGACGTCGAGACCGCGGCCCGGCGCCGGTGCGAGGATCGACGGCGGAAGTTCACCCCCTCCGTTGACGACGACCGTCTCGAAATCGGGAAAGCTCTGCGAGCGAAGGCTGTCGAGGGCCTCGGCGAGGAGGCCCGGGCGATCCCTCGTCCGGACGATGACGGAGACCCGAGGCGGGGCTCCCGGGACGGTCACGCGGTCGAAACCTCCTCTGGAGAGCGGGCCCGCGGACGCCGCCCCCCGGCGGGGATGGCCGGGGGAGTCTCGCCGTCCGGCCGGAGGGTGTCAAGGCGGCACGTAGAATGAGTGTGCGCGCGTGACGGAAAAGCATGACGGCTTTCATCCCGGAAGAAAAGCTGATTCCCTACGAGGCCTCGACCTTCTCGGCCCGGCGGGTCCTCGTCCTCGCACCCCATCCCGATGACGAGGTCTTCGGCTGTGGCTGCGCCCTCGCCGACCTCAGGGCGCGCGGGGCCGACCTTCTGGTCTGCATCCTGACGGACGGCGCCGGCGGAGAGCCCGACCCGGAGGTCCGCCGGCGTATCGCCGACCTGAGGCTCAAGGAGTCGGGCGCGGCCCTCGCTCTCCTGGGAGGCGGAAGGCTTCTGAAAGGAAGCTTCAGGGACCGAGGCCTAGCCGATGCTGGTCCGGCCCTTGCCGAAAAGCTCGAAGCGTTTCTTTCGGAGGCCGGCGCCGACCTGGTTTTCTGCCCGTCGCCCGTCGAGATCCACCCCGACCACCGCGCCGCCGCCTCGGCCCTGATCACGCTCGGTGTACGCGCGCCTGCCGGCTCGGAGACGGCGCGCCTTCTCGCCGGAGCGACGATCGCCTTCTACGAGCTGTCGCAGCCGATCCGGCCGAACTTCCTTTTCGACTGCGGTCCCCACTGGGAGACGAAGCGCAAGGCGATGACGGCTTTTGCGTCGCAAAACGCCGAGCGCGACTACGCCGGCTTCGTATCGGGGCTGAACGCCTACCGCCGAATGACGCTCCCGAAGGGGACGACGGCCGCAGAGGGGTACTTCGTCGTCCCGGGCACTGGCCTCGCACGGGGGGCTGCCGCCCTGTCGGCCGAGATGAGCCCGCTGGCGGGGGAAAGCCCGGAGGCTCAGCGGCCTTCCACCGGGCGGAAGCTCCGGGATCTTTTCGCGAGGTCGTCGCGGTGAGCTGTGTTCTCGTCCTTTCGCCCGAGCCGATCCGGCCCCGGATGGCGGGGATGGGGATCCGGGCGCTGCGCGTAGCAGAGCAACTGGGGCGCGCGGGACACGACGTCGTCCTCGCGTCGCCCTCGCCGGAGGAGCTGCCGCTCCGGGGAGCCGGACGGGTCGTCCTCTCCGAGACGCAGGAGGCGCTCGACCGCTCGGACCGGTTCGACGTCGCCGTCGTCTCCGGGCACGCCGGCAGGGAGCTTTTCGCGCGGGGGTTCTCCGGCGCCGTCGTGGCGGACCTGTACGACCCGTTCCTCGTCGAGAACCTGACCTACGCGGAGTCGCTCGGGCCGGGGGTCTTCGTGAACGACCGGAAGGCCCTCTTCGGCCTTCTCGAGCGGGCGGACTTCGTCCTCGCCGCCTCCGAGGAGCAGCGGCTTTTCTGGCTGGGCCTTCTCCTCGGACGAGGCCGGCTCTCGCCGGCGGATTTCCAGCGCGAAGCCGAGGCGCGCCATCTCTGCGATGTGGCGCCCTTCGGGATCGACGACACCCCTCCCTCGGCGGCCTGGCCCTTTCCCGAGATCCCTCCCGGCGAGGCCGACGTCTTCTTCGGCGGCGTCTATGACTGGTACGACGCCGATCTCGTCCTGGAGGCCTGGCCGCGGGTGCTCGCGTCGGCGCCGGGGGCGCGGCTTCTCTTTTCAGAAAACCCCAATCCCGCCTCGACGCCGCAGTCGCGGCTCCTCGAGGCCAGGGAGAAGGCTCGGAGCGAAGGGTGGCTGGGCCGATCGGTCCTGGTTCTTCCCTGGGTGGCGCACGAGGCGCGGGGTGGGCTCTACAAGGCCTGCCGCGTGGCCGCGGTGGCACATCGGCGGAGCCTCGAGGCGTCGCTCTCGTTCCGGACGCGCCTTCTCGACTTCCTCTGGGCAGGCCTCCCGGTCGTGACGACGGAGGGGGGAGAGGGGGCGCGGCTGATCGCCGCGTCGGGCGCCGGGCGCGTCGTGCCGGCACAGCCGGGCGCCTTGGCCGAGGCGGTCCTCGCATTCCTGACCGGCGGCGT
>JBLMYG010000245.1:0-4928 GCA_050258155.1 Acidithiobacillales bacterium | reverse complement strand
ATGAGAAGGACCGAGGAGAGGCCGGTCGACGGGTCGTGGAAGAGGCGGGCGACCTCCGAACGGAGGAGCTCGGACGTCAGGACGTCGAGGGCCGAGAACGGCTCGTCCATGCAGAGGAGCTCCGGCCGGCCCACGATGGCGCGCGCAATGCCGACACGCTGCTTCATCCCTCCCGAGAGCTCCTTGGGAAAGGCCCTCGCCGCCCCCGTGAGGCCGACCGAAACGAGCACCGAGCGGACGCGCTCGCGGATCGCGGCCTCGGGGAGCGGCCGGCCCTGGAGGCCGATCCGGACGTTCTCCTCCACGGTGAGCCAGGGGAAGAGGGCGAAGTTCTGGAAGACGACGGCGGCCCCGGGGTGGATGCCGGCGAGCGGCCGTCCGTGCTGCTCGACGACGCCGCTGGTCGGCGGGATCAATCCGATCAGGATCCGGAGGAGCGTTGACTTCCCGCATCCGGAGGGGCCAAGAACCGCCACGACCTCGCCGGACCGCACCTCGAAATCGAGGTTCGACAGGATGAGCCGCTGGCGCCCTTCCTCGTCGCGGAACGTCCGCGTGACGCCAGCGGCGCGCGCGATCGGGGGCGGGCCGGCCGCAGTCGTGCTCATCGGTTCAGGCTGTACCTCGTCTCGGCGAGCCTCCAGAGGCGCCGCCAGACGAAGCGGTTGAGGAGGACGAGGGCGAGGGACATCGTCAGGACGCCGGCGGCCAGAAGCGGGAAGTTCGCGTCGTGCGTCGCCTTCGTGATGAGGGAGCCGAGGCCGAAGGTCGAGAGCGTCCGTCCCCGAAAGACGAGCGTCTCGGCCACGATCGAAGCGTTCCAGGCTCCGCCCGCCGCCGTCACGACTCCCGTGACGAGGAAGGGGAAGACCCCCGGAAGGAAGAGGGTCCGCCACTTGGCCGCTCCGGCGAGCCCGTAGACGTCGGCCGCCTCGTCGAGGTCGTGCGGTATCGCGCTCGCCCCAGCGAGGACGTTGAAAAGAACGTACCACTGCGCTCCGAGGAGCATCAGGACGGCAGCGACGACCGAGAAGGGGAGACGAAGCGCGAGGAGGACGGCGGTCACGAGAGGGAAGATCATCGGCGCGGGAAACGAGGCGACGATCTGGACGACCGGCTGGAGGCGGCGCGCGACGGCGGGCCGGCGGCCGATCAGGAGGCCGGCCGGGACGGTCCAGAGAACGGTCAGGAGGAGCGCACCGGCCGTCCGGACCGAGGTGGCGCCGAGACCGGCCGCGACGGTTCCCCATTCCACGGCCGTGACGCGCGACAGGAGGCGGAAGAGCCGGATGGCTCCGAGGGCGGCGCCGAGCCCGGCAGCTGCGGCCACTCCCCAGGAGACGGCCGTCCGGATGCCGGCCCCACTCTCGGGAGCGTCCGGCGGCGCGAGCGGGGCGTCGGGCAGAGGGGCCCGGGCGCGTCGCTCCCGCGCGGCGCGGAGGGCGCGCTGGACGCGCCGGAGGAGCGTCGAGCGCCGGAGGAGATCGAGGGCCCACGAGGAGGGCTGCGGCTCGCCCCCGACGTCTTCCAGCCGGAATCGCTGCGACCAGGCGACGAGGGGCCTCCAGAGGAGCTGGTCGACGGCCACGATCATCGCCGTCATGGCCACGAGCGCCCATGCGACGGCCTTCCCGTCGTTTCTCTCGATGGCGACCGCCATGTACGAGCCGATCCCGGGGAGCCGGAAGTCGTGGTCTCCGAGCGTGAAGGCCTCGGTCACTGTCAGGAAGAACCAGCCGCCGGCCATCGAGATCATCGAGTTCCAGACGAGGCCGATCACGGAGGAGGCGAGCTCGACGGTCCGGAACCGCTTCCACCAGTCGAAGCGGTGGATCCGGGCCACCTCCCGGAGCTCCTCGGGGATGCTGCGGACCGAGCCGTAATAGGAGAAGGCCATGTTCCAGACCTGTCCCGTGAAGATCATCAGGACGCAGGCGAGCTCGAGGCCGGCGTTGCTTCTCGGAAACAGCGCGACCATTCCGAGAACGAGCCCGGGGAGAAAGCCGAGGACGGGGATCCCCTGTCCGATGTCGAGCAGGGGGATCAGCACCCTCTCGGCCCTCCGTGAGTGCGCCGCCGCCGTACCGACGACGAGCGTGAAGAGAAGAGACAGGAGATATGCGGCGAGGCCGCGCGAGAGCGAGAGGAGCGTGTAGCCGGGGAGGGCGAGAGGGGAGAGATCGATCTCCACGGCGGGGCGAAGGGGCGCCTTCCACCTCTGGGCGAGGGCGATGACACCGGCAAGGATGGCCCCGAGGCCGACGAGAAGGGTGAGGTCGATCCCGGCGCGCTGGAGCTCGCGGGCCCGCCCTCGCCGCTTCAGGAGCGCATTCTCCTGCCAGGTTCCTCGACGGGCGGCGCGGGAAGCTCCGGAACCGGGTGGCCGATGTGGAATCCTTGCGCCCGGTCGACGCCGAGCGATCCGACGATCTCAAGGATCTCCCGCGACTCGACCCCCTCCGCCACCGTTTTGACGCCGAGGCCGCGGCAGATCTCCGTGATGCCGCGGACGAAGACGCGGTTCTCGGGCTGCCGGGGGAGGTTCTGGATGTAGCTCATGTCGAGCTTGAGGGAGGAGACCGGGAGCTCCCTGAGGTACCGGAACGAGGAGAAGCCGACGCCGAAATCGTCGAGGGCGAAGCGAAACCCCTCCGCCGTCAGCGCGCGGGTGAAGTGCTGCACCCGCGCGAGGTCGCGGAGGACGGCCGTCTCGGTGATCTCGAAGGTCACCCTTTCGGGGTTGATCCCCTTCGCCCGCGCCAGGCGCGAAATGTCCGCCACGAGAGAGTCGTCCTCGAAGTCGAGGCCGGAGAGATTGATCGCCATCTCCAGGTTCGGAATCGTCTTGCTCTTCGCCGAGACGAGCCGTTCGAACGCGCCAGCAATGACGAGGCGGTCCATCTGTGTGACGAAGCCGAACCGCTCGGCGGCGTCCAGGAAGGAAGCGGGCGTCGTCAGATGGCCGCTCGGCTCCTTCAGCCTCGCGAGGGTCTCCACGGCCACGATCCGGCCGGTCGCGATCTCCGACACCGGCTGGAAGACCGGGACGAATCGCTGCTCGGCGAGGGCGGCGCGGATCCGGTTCGCCTGCTCGCGAAGGCCCGAGATCCGGTGGCGCTCGCGGTCGTCGGGATCGTGCATCAGGGCGCGGGCTCCGCCGCGCCGCTTGGCCTGGTGCATCGCGAGATCGGCCGCACGGACGAGGTCGGCGGCCCCGCCGGCGTGGTCCGGGTAGACGGCCACGCCGGCGCTGGCCGAGAGGCTCAGCGGGTTCCCTTCCCAGAGAGGCGCCATCTCGCCGATCAGCGTCAGGATCATCTCCGTCCGCTCCACGGCCTCGGCCGGCCCGGTCGCGGGAAGGAGAATCGCCACCTCGTCGCCGCCGACTCGCGCCAGCAGGTCCGGCTGGGGGAGGGCCTGGCGGAGCGACTCGCCCAGGACCCGAAGGTACTCGTCTCCGGCGGCGAGCCCGTGCGTGTCGTTGAGCGACTTGAACCGGTCGAGGCCGACGTAGGCGAGGGCCAGGGGCTTGCCGGTCCGGTCGGCGGTCGCGATCTCTCGGTCGAGAACGAAGCGGAAGTTCTCCCTGTTCAGGAAACCCGTCAGGCCGTCCCGGCTCATGTGCTCGGCGAGCTCGTTGTAGAGCTTCTTCAGCTTCTCCTGCTCCGAGGTCTTCTCCGTTACCTCGCGGGCGACAGCGACGAAGCAGCCGGCGCCGGCGTCCGGTGACGGGCGGGTGGAGACCCAGAAGACCCGGTCGGGAGTCAGCCCGTGGCCCGGGACGACGACCTCGAGGTTCCGGACTCCGTCCTGGCTCGCCGCCCCTTCGAGGAGGCGTGCCAGCCCCTCGGGGTCGTTCCAGAACGGGACGAAGCGCTCGATGGCGAGCTCACCTTCCTCCTGGGACGGTGCGCCGGCGGCGAGCGCAGCGTCGTTCAGCGTGAGGGCGCGCCCCTCCCCGTCGAAGAGGGCCGTCGGGTCCGGCGAGGGGAAGAGCGCCGAGGCGATCGGCCGCCGGGAGACGACCCCGGAGGCGGGACGCCGCGCATCGCGGGTCGCCTGATAGACACCCGAAGGCGTTCTTTTCGGCGTCACGTTTTCACACCACGACGTGTCCGGCCCCCATTATCGCCGCCAGGGGCCCCGGGCGCCACGGACCCCCTCCCGTGGCGGCCTCCGGCCACCGTCCGGAGCGCCTCCTCCGTCAGGCGCCAGACCCGCCACTCGTCCATCGGGAGGGCGCCGAGGCTCCGGTAGAAGCCGATGGCCGGCTCGTTCCACGTCAGGACCGACCACTCCATCCGGCCGCAGCCGCGGGCCACGGCGATCTCGGCGAGACGGGCGAGGAGGGCCTTTCCGATCCCGAGGCCCCGCGCCTCGGGCTTCACGAAGAGGTCCTCGAGGTAGAGTCCGGGACGGGTCAGCCAGGTGGAGTAGTTGTGGAAGAAGAGGGCGAACCCGCAGACTTCGCCGCCGCGCTCGGCCAGAATCGCTTCGGCGAAGCGGGTCGGCCCGAAGAGGTGCTGGTGAAGCATCGCCCCGTCCGCGTGACACTCGCCGGGCGCGCGCTCGTACAAAGCCAGGTCGTGAATCAGCCCGACGATCGCGGGGACGTCCTCCGGGCGCGCTTCGCGAAGGAGAATCGAGGGCGAGGGCACGAGCTCATCTTACGGCGGGGGTGCTAAAACGGCGCGTGGTGCGGCCTCCCTTCCGGTTCGACGGTCTTCTGAGCCGTCCCCTCATCGGGGCGAGGCTGGCTGCGATCCGGCCGTTCCTCCCGCCGGGAGGGCGCCTCCTCGACGTCGGATGCGGTCTGACGGATCTGCCGGGCATCGTGCCCTCGTACCTCGGGTGCGACCGGAGCGAAGAGATCCTCGCGGAGAACCGGAGGCGCCATCCGCGCGCGCGGTTCGTCCGTTGGGATGTCG
>JBLMYG010000244.1:0-14799 GCA_050258155.1 Acidithiobacillales bacterium | reverse complement strand
AGCGACGTGGGGGCGATGGCCCGGAAGCTCCTGAAGACCCTCGCCGAGCCGTTCCCGCTGAAGAAGCGCGAGCTCTTCCTGTCGGCCTCGATCGGCGTGGGGCTCTACCCGAACGACGGGGCCGACGCCGAGACCCTCGTGGCGAACGTCGACACCGCGATGTACCGCGCGAAGGAAGCCGGCCGCAACAACTTCCAGTTCTTCACCGCGCACATGCAGGCGGCCTCGCAGGAGCGGGCCCATCTCGAGAGCGGCCTCCGGCGGGCGATCCCGGGCCAGGAATTCACCATTCACTACCAGCCGATCCTCCGGATCGCCACCCACCGCGTCGTCGGCGTGGAGGCCCTCGTCCGCTGGAACCATCCGGAGCGGGGACTGCTGGGCCCCAAGGAGTTCATCGGGCTGGCCGAGGACGTCGGGCTCATCGTGACTCTCGGCGAGTGGATCCTCCGGAGAGCCTGCCAGGAGGCGATGCGCCTCCAGGGCGGTGCCTTCCCCGGCCTCTGCGTCTCCGTCAACCTCTCTCCCCGCCAGTTCCAGGACAAGGACCTCGTCTGGACGGTCCAGCGGGTCCTCCGCGAGACGGGTCTTATGCCCGGCTACCTCGAGCTGGAGATCACCGAGAGCATCGCGATGCTGAACCTGGGGCTGACGGGAGAGGTCCTCGGCGAATTCGCGCGGATGGGAATCCACATCGCGATGGACGATTTCGGAACCGGCCACTCCTCGCTCAACTACCTGAAGCACTTCCCCATCCACCGGCTGAAGGTGGACCGATCCTTCGTCGCCGGGATGACGCGCGACGACAGGGACCGCTCCATCGTGGCCGCCATCATCTCGATGGCCCACAACCTCTCTCTCCAGGTGACGGCAGAGGGCGTGGAGGCCGCCGCCCAGGCCGAGCTGCTGACGGCCCTCGGATGCGACGACATGCAGGGGTTCCTCTTCGCGCCGCCGCTTCCGGAGGAGCTCCTCACGGAACGGCTGCTGGCCGTGGAGGCCGCGGCTCTCGCTTGACCTCGAGCGACTACCGGGCCAGCTCGCCCGCGACTTTCGCCGCCGTCTCCACCCCGCGTGCCAGGACCGAGCGGATCCGGCCGTCCTCGAGCGCGAGGATCCCGGCGATCGTGCAGCCCGCGGGCGTGGTGACGTCGTCCTTGAGGGCCGCCGGATGCCTGCCGGTCGTGAGGACCATCTCCGCGGCGCCGAGCGTCATCTGGGCGACGAGCTGGGTGGCGACGTGGCGCGGCAGCCCCCGCATGACGCCTCCGTCCGCGAGCGCCTCGATGATGACGTAGATGAACGCCGGGCCGCTGGCCGAGAGGCCGGTCACGGTGTCCATGTGCTTCTCCTCCAGCTCGAGGACCCGGCCGAGGGGAAGGAAGATCTCCCGCGCGAGGGCCACGTCCCTGCCTTCGGCCCGCGCCCCCTTCGAGAGGACCGTCATCCCCTTGCCGATGAGGCAGGGCGTGTTCGGCATGGCCCGGACCACCGGCGCGCGCCCTCCGAGGGCTTCCTCGAGAAACCCGGTCGTGACGCCGGCGGCGATCGAAACCACGAGCGTCCGCCGCCCTTTCCGCAAGGAGTCCCGGACGCTCTCGGCCGCCTTTCCGGCGTCCCGCGGCTTCACGCAAAGGAGGACGACGTCGGCCCCGGCCGCCGCGGCGGCGTTGTCGAGGCCGCATCGGATTCCGAGCTCGGACTCGGCGGCTCCGGCGCCCGATTTCGACCGGGCGGTGGCCGCGATGCTTCCCCGACGGACCTTCCCCGACGCGATGAGTCCGGACACGATGCTCCGGCCCATCGTGCCGGTGCCGATGACGGCGATCCTCTTGCCCGCGAGCATGACGTCTCCTCCTCTCACTCTGATACATACGAATCATCGCAAGGCCCGTGAAGGGAGCCAATCATCGCTTCGCCCCGCCGAAAAGAACAGGCAGGAGGTCCATGACGAAGACCCGGCCGACGCTCACGGCTCTCGCGATTCTCCTCGCCTTACTGCTCGCCGTCGCGATGGTCTCCTTCGCGGAGGGGAAGACTTTCACGGCGGGTGTCTCGCTGCCGCTGACAGGTGCCGAAGCCAAGTTCGGCGAGATGGAGAAACAGGCCTACGAGATGGCCGCGGCCGAGATCAACGCCAGGGGAGGAGTGAAGGGCCACACGATCGCCTTCGACGTCCAGGACAGCGGCGCGCGGCCCGAGACGGCCACGTCCATCGTCGAGAAGTTCATCACCATCAACAAGTATCCGATCGTCGTCGGCGAGTACACGAGCCAGTGCAGCTACGCCGTGGCGGGCGTGGCCGAGAAATACAAGGTTCCCTACCTCGTCGTCACGGGCGCGGCCGACAAGATCACGCAGCAGGGGTGGAAATACGTCTACCGGCTGAACCCGCCCTCGAGCCTCTACAACCTCGGCATCTACGGCTTCTTCGAAGCAGTTGCCAAGCCCCGGTCGATCGCCCTCCTCTACGAGAACACCGATTTCGGGACCTCCACCTCGAAGGCGATGAAGGAGTATTGCGAGGCGAAGGGGATCAAGGTCCTCCTGTCGGAGGGCTACTCGGCCGGCGCGGTCGACTTCAAGCCGATCCTCCAGAAGGTCAAGTCGCTCAGGCCGGACATCATCTACATGGTGTCGTATCTGATGGACGCTTCGCTCCTGATGCGGCAGTCGAAGGAGCTCGACATCAATCCGCGGGCCTTCATCGGCGGCGCCGCCGGGTTCACGCTTCCCGAGTTCCTCCAGAACGCCGGCGACGCGTCGGAGTACGTCATGTCCGGGACGCTCTGGACGCCGCAGGTGAAGTACCCGGGCGCCAGGGAGTTCTTCGACGAGTTCAGGAGAAAGTTCGGAAAGGAGCCCGACTACCACGGCGCCGAAGCCTATGCCGCTGCGTACGTCCTGGCCGACACGCTGAGGCGCGCCAGGTCCTGGACGCCCGAGGACCTCCGGACGGCCCTCGCCGCGACGAACATGACGACCGCGTTCGGACCCGTGAAGTTCGTCTCGTGGGGTCAGTTCACGAACCAGAACAGGATGGACACGCTGGTGCTCCAGGTCCTCAAGGGGAAGTTCGAGACGATCTGGCCGAAGGATGCCTCTTCCGCCAGCTACGTCTTCCCGGTCCCCCGCTGGCGCGACCGGAAGTAGGCGATGTCGCCGCAGCTCGCCGGCCAGCTGGAGCTTTTCCTCCAGACGATCATCTCGGGCGTCCTGCTCGGAGGGCTCTACAGCCTGATCGGGCTCGGGATGGCCCTGATCATGGGCGTCATGAAGATCATCAACCTCGCCCACGGCGAGCTGATGATGGTCGCCATGTACGTCACCTTCTGGTGCTTCACGCTGGCCGGAATCGACCCGTACCTCTCCCTTCTCCTCGTCTTTCCGCTCCTCTTCCTCCTCGGCGCCCTGATCCAGAAGTTCCTGATCGCGCCGGTCATGGAGGTCGAGTCGATCCTGCCGGAGAACCAGGTGCTTCTGACCGTCGGCATCGGCCTCGTCCTGTCCAACCTCGCCCTTCTCGCGTTCACGGCCGACTACCGGTCGGTGCCGGTCTCGTACGCGAGCAAGGCGGTCTACTGGGACATCGCCCTCGGCGGGCAGACCATCTCCCTCTCCTTCAGCGTGCCGATGATGGTCGCCTTCGGCATCGCCCTCGTCCTCGGGGGTGCCCTCTTCGTCTTTCTCGGGCAGACCGACCTCGGCCGGATGATCCGGGCGACGGCCCAGGACAGGCGCGCCGCCGAGCTGATGGGGATCAACACGAAGCGAATCTGGGTCGTGACCTTCGGAATCGGCGCCGCACTCGTCGGCGCGGCCGGCTCGCTCCTCGTGCCGGTCTACTACGTCTTTCCGCAGATCGGCGGGCCGTTCACGCTCAAGGCCTTCATCATCACCGTCCTGGGGGGCCTCGGAAACGTGGCGGGGGCTGTCATCGGCGGCGTCGTCCTCGGCCTGGCGGAGTCCCTCGGCTCCGTCTACGTCTCCCTCGGCTACAAGGACGCGATCGGCTTCATCATCTTCGTCCTGGTTCTGATCTTCCTTCCGAAGGGTCTCCTCGGGAAGGGGCGGGCGTAGGGACCGGACGATGGCGAAGTCCCGGCTCCTCGCGCTCGCGGCCGCCGCCCTCGTCCTCGCCATCCCCCTCCTGACGGGGAATCCATACGTCCTTCACCTCCTGATCCTCGTCCTCATGTGGGTCGTCCTCGGCCAGAGCTGGAACCTTCTGGGCGGCTACACGGGCCAGGTCTCCTTCGGGCACGCCGCCTTCTTCGGGATCGGCGCCTACACCGCGGGGATCCTCGTGAAGTCCGGGCTCCCTCCCGTCGCCGGCTGGTGGGGCCTCGTCCTCGGAGGCCTGACGGCAGCGGCGGCGTCGGCCGTGATCGGCTGGATCTGCTTCCGCCTCCGTGGTCCCTACTTCTCCCTCTCGGTCCTCGCCTTCTCCGAGGTCTTGCGCCTCGTGGCGCTCAACTGGGCTTCGCTGACGAACGGCGCCGAGGGAATCCTCTTCATCCCGGCATTCTCCGGGAAGGGCGGGTACTACTACGTCATCCTCGCCGTCGCGGCCGTCAGCTTCGTCGTGAACCGTGCCGTGATGAAGAGCCGCCTCGGATACTGCTTCCTCGCCATCCGCGAGGATCAGGACTGCGCCGAGTCGCTGGGCATCGACACGACGCGTTACAAGCTCTATTCGCTCCTGATCAGCGCGTTCTTCACGGGCGTCGCCGGCGCGTTCTACATGAACTACATGGGCTTCATCGACCCCGGCATCGTCTTCTCGGTCGAGAACATCTCGATCATGGTCATCCTCGTGACGATGCTGGGCGGCGCCGCCACCCTGTGGGGTCCGGCGGTCGGGGCCGTCATCTACATCGTGATGTCCGAGGCGCTCCGTGTCACCGTCGGACACGGACATCTCGTCTTCTTCGGGATCCTGATCGTCGCCATCATCATCTTCTTCCCGAACGGCGTGGTCGGCACGTGGAGGGACGCCCGCGCGCGAAGGCGGCGTCTTCTCGAGGCCCGGGCGGCGTGATGGCGCCCCTCCTCGAGCTCACCGACGTCACGAAGCGCTTCGGCGGCCTCCAGGCCGTGGGCCACGTCTCGTTCCGGCTCGAGAAAGGCGAGATCCTCGGCCTCATCGGTCCCAACGGAGCCGGGAAGACGACCGTCTTCAACCTGATCAACGGATACATCCCGCCGACCTCGGGCCAGATCCGCCTCCGCGGGAGCCGGATCGACGGCCGGGCTCCCCACGTCATCTGCAAGCTGGGCCTCGCCCGGACCTTCCAGGTCGTCAAGCCTCTCGCCCGCCTCTCGGTCCTCGACAACGTCATAGTCTCGGCCTTCTCCCGGACGGCCCGTCGTGGCGAGGCGCAGACGGCGGCCCTCGAGGCGACGGCGTTCACGGGCATGGAGGCGTGGCGCGACGTCCCCGCCGGGAGCCTGCCGCTCGGGATGCGAAAGCGCCTCGAGATGGCACGCGCCCTCGCCACGAAGCCGGAGCTCCTCCTCCTCGACGAGAGCTTCGCCGGACTGAACCCGTCGGAAGTCGAGACGACGATCGAGATCGTCCGCCGGATCCACGCCAGCGGGATCAGCATCCTCGTCATCGAGCACATCATGCGGGTCATCATGGCGATCTCCCACCGCGTCCTCTGCATCAACTACGGCGAGATGATCGGCGAGGGAACGCCGACCGAGGTGGCGGGCGACCCTCGGGTCGTCGAGGCCTACCTCGGGTCCGGGGGCTCCCGTGCTTAGGATCGAGGGGATCGACGTCTTCTACGGCGACGCACAGGTCCTCTGGGACGTCTCGTTCGAGGTGAACAGGGGCGAGATCGTGGCCCTCATCGGGGGCAACGGCGCGGGGAAGTCGACGATCCTGGCGACCATCTCCAGCCTTCTCAGGCCCAGGACAGGAAGCGTCACGTTCGAAGGCGAGGCCATTCACACGCGGCCGGCGCACGACCTCGTGGCGCTCGGGATCGCCCACATCCCGGAGGCCCGGCGTCTCTTTCCGGAGATGACCGTCCGCGAGAACCTGCTCCTCGGCGCGCTGACGCCCGAGGCGAAGAAGAGCCGGCCCCGGATGCTGGAGAAGGTCTTCGCCCTGTTTCCGCGGCTCCGCGAGAGGGAGAGGCAGCAGGCCGGGACGCTTTCGGGCGGCGAGCAGCAGATGGCGGCCATCGCGCGCGGCCTGATGTCCAGGCCCCGGCTCCTGATGCTCGACGAGCCGTCGCTCGGCCTTGCGCCTCTCCTCGTGGCGGAGATCTTCCGCGTCATCGGGGAGATCCACAAAGAGGGGGTCACGGTTCTCCTCGTGGAGCAGAACGTCTTCAAGACCCTTTCGGTCGCCGACCGGGCCTACGTCCTCGAGAACGGGCGGATCGTCCTCAAGGGCACCGGCGCCGGGCTGCTGGCCGACGACCACGTCAGGAAGGCTTACCTCGGCCTCTGACGGACCCGGAAGGAGCAATGGCATGTTCGTCTCGAAGTGGATGACCTCCAACGTGATCACCGTGGACAAGAACGAGTCGCTCGGAACGGCCCTGCGGCTGATGCGGTCGAACCGGATCCGCCGCCTTCCCGTCGTGTCGAAAGGACGGCTCGTCGGTATCGTGTCCGACCGCGACCTCAGGGGCTCCCTCCCCTCGCAGGCCACGTCCCTCGACGTCTGGGAGCTTCACGGCCTCCTCGACAAGCTGAAGATCTCCGACATCATGACCACGGACGTCATCACGACGACACCCGACGCGACCATCGAGGGGGTCGCCCTGACGATGATGCGGAAGAAGATCGAGGGGCTTCCGGTCCTCGACCCGAAGGGCAACATCGTCGGGATGGTGTCGGAAGGGGACGTCTTCAGGGCCCTCACGGAGGTGACCGGCGTCGGCCGAAAATCGACCCGGATCAGCCTCACACTCGAGGACAAGCCCGGGTCGATCATGGGCGTGGCCGACATCTGCCGCTCCAAGGGGGGCCGGATCTACTCCATCCTCACGACCCACGCCAAGGTCCCGGACGGGAAGCGGGATCTCGTCATGCGCATCATGATTCGCGACGAGAAGGCTGCGGAAATCCAGAAGGAGCTCGCCGCGAGGTACGGCGACGTGAGCGTCATCGTCGGCACGGAAACGTCATGAAGAGAGCCCCCGTCGTGGCGGCCACTTTCGTCCTCGTTCTCCTCGCCGTCGCGGCGGCGCCGGTGGAGGCGCAGGTCGTCATCAGGGTCAGCGACGTCGTCTCACTCCGCTTCGGCGCCTTCCTCCAGGCGCAAGCCGACTGGCTGGAGCAGGTCAGCGGGGACCAGACGGCGACGAGCGGGTCCTCGCAGAATCTCTTCCTGCGCCGGGCCCGGTTTCTGTTCGGCGGCCGGCTCGCGCGGGAGATCTTCTTCTACATGGACACGGACAATTCCCGTCTCGGATTCAACAAGACAGGCTCCTCGGCCCTCGGGCAAGGCTTTCAGCTCCTGGACGCCTTCGGCGAGTGGAGGATCGGGAGGGGCCTCGTTCTCGACGGCGGTCTTCTGTCGGTCCCGTACAGTCGTGAGGCAATGACCTCTTCGGCGACCGAGTTCTTCTTCGACGCTTCGGCCTACGCCAGCATCCAGCAGTCCGCGACACAGTCGACGGGAGGGAATCGCGATACAGGATTCCTCGCCCGCGGCTACGTCCTCGACGAGCGTCTGGAGTATCGGCTCGGCGTCTTCGCCGGGTACCGAAGCCCGGCCTCGAACAACCCGCTGCGCGTCTCAGGGCGCCTCCAGTGGGAATTCCTCGACCGCGAGACGATGTACTCTCCTGAATGGATCGGCTCGACGAGGTACCGGGGCTGCTACCTGACGGAAAAGAGAGTCCTTGCCATGGGCGCCGCCTTCGACGTCCAGATGGGCTATCGGTACTCCTCCGGCGATCTCTTCGCTGCGATTCCGGCGGGGCCCGGCTCCGTCCAGGGCAAGTTCCAGTATCAGTATGTTGACGGCGGGACGACCTTCACCGCCATCCCGCGTCAGAACACCGAGCAGGTCGACCTCGGCTACTACATCAAGGGGGCGAAGCTGGCCCCCGCATTTCGGTGGGAGCAGCGGACGGTCTGCGGCCAGCCGGGCAAGGGCGAACGGCGTTTCGGGGCCGGTCTCAACTACTACCCGTACGGGATGAACTTCAACATCAAGGCCGTCTATCTCCTCGTCGATCCGAGATCCGGCGTCCGGACGAACGAGTTCGGAATCCAGCTCCAGCTCTACTACTGGTGATCCCGGGACCCGGCGGCGGATCGGATGACGAAGCCGAGCGACCCGACCTTCGACGTCTGCGTGATCGGCGGGGGCATCGTCGGTGTCGCCTCCGCTCTCGCCATTGCCCGCCGCTTCCGGGCTTCGGTCGTCCTTCTCGAGAAGGAGACCCGTCTCGCCGCCCACCAGACGGGGCGGAACAGCGGCGTGGTCCACTCGGGGCTTTACTACCGCCCCGGCTCGCTGAAGGCCGCGCTCTGCGCGGAAGGGCGTGAGGCCCTCTCCCGATTCTGCGCGGAGAAGGGGCTCCCGTTCGAGACGTGCGGCAAGGTCGTCGTGGCCACCCGCCCCGAGGAGATCCCGCGGCTCTCGGACCTCGAGACGCGCGGCCGCGAGAACGGCCTCGCCGGCCTGAGGCGGCTCGCACCGGCGGAGCTTCGCGAGATCGAGCCGCACGCGGCAGGCGTCGCCGCCCTCCACGTGCCGGAGACCGCGATCACGGACTTCGGCCTCGTGACCGAGCGGCTCGGCGGCGAGCTCCGCCGCTCGGGAGAGATCCTCCTTGGGGCCCGCCTTCTCGCCGTGAGGAGCGATGGCTCCCGCTTCCGGCTCGAGACAACGGCCGGCGGCGTTTCCTGCCGCTTCCTGGTCGGCTGCGCCGGGCTCGAGTCCGACCGGGTGGCCGCTCTCTCGGGTCTCGATCCGGGCGTCCGGATCCTCCCGTTCCGGGGCGAGTACTACGAGCTCGAGAGCGGGCGTCGATCCCTCGTCCGGAACCTCATCTACCCCGTCCCCGATCCCGGCTTCCCGTTTCTCGGAGTCCACTTCACGCGCCGCGTCACCGGAGCCGTCGAGGCGGGGCCCAATGCCGTCTTCGCGTTTCGACGCGAGGGGTATGCGAAGACGAGCTTTTCGCTCGCGGACACGGCCTCCACTCTCGGGTGGCCCGGCTTCTGGAGGATGGCGGGGCGCTACCTTGGGACCGGCCTCGGGGAGTATTGGCGTTCTTTCAGCAAGGGGGCCTTCACGCGCGAGCTCCGGAAGCTCCTCCCCGAGGTGCGGGAGGAGGATCTTCTTCCCGGCGGCTCGGGCGTCCGTGCCCAGGCGATCTCCCGCGACGGCACGCTCCTCGACGACTTTCACTTCGTCGAGGCATCCGGCCAGATTCACGTCCTGAACGCCCCGTCGCCGGCGGCCACCGCAGGCCTCGCCATCGGCCGGGTCATCGCGGAGCGCGCCGGGAGGAACTTCGGACTCGAGGCCTCCTGACGAGTCACTCCGCCCGTAAAGTAATCTCGGCGCCCGGGGAAAACGGATGGACAACCTCTGCCACACCTTCGCCGGCTGGGCCCTCGCCGAAGCCGGACTGAAGAAGCGGACGCCCCTCGGGACCGCCGCGCTCCTCGTGGCGGCCAACGTGGCCGACGTGGACGGTCTTGCCTACTTCAAAGGGACGCTGGCGGCCCTCTGCTTCCGGAGAGGGCTGACGCACGGAATCGTTGCCACCGCCTTCTGGCCCTTCCTGCTCACCGCCCTCTTCCTCGGCTGGGACCGCGCCGTCCGGCGGCGTCGGGTGCCCGGCCTCGAGCCGGCCCGGCCCGGACAGCTGCTTTTTCTGTCGGCCGTCGGCGTCCTCTCCCATCCGCTTCTCGACCTCCTGAACGCCTACGGCGTCCGCCTTCTCTCCCCCTTGTCCCAGCGATGGTTCTATGGCGACGCTCTTTTCATCGTCGATCCCTGGATGTGGCTTCTCCTCGGCGGCGGAGCGGCCCTCTCCCGGCGCGCGGAGCGGCGCGACGCCGCCGGTGCAGGCCGGCCGGCGCGGTTGGGGCTGGGTCTCGCGGCGACCTATGCCGCAACCATGCTCGTCGGCGGCCACGTCGTGGCACGGCGGGTCGCCGAGGAGCTCGCCGCGAGGGGACATCCTGTCGTGAGCGTTCTCGCCGCGCCTCTCCCCGTCACGCCCCTTCGGCGAAAGATTCTTGCCGATCTCGGAGATGCCTACGCGCTCGGTGAGTGGACTCCTCTTTCACGGCCCGCGATCTCGCTTTCACCGCGACTCCTTCCGAAGACGGACGATGCGGCCAGCGCGGCGAGGGCCGCCGGCACGGAAGCGGCCCGTCGCTTCCTTTCCTGGTCGCGCTACCCGGTCTACGAGACCCTTCCGGACGGCAGCGTCCGTATCAGCGATCTCCGCTTCCGCGTGCGAGGCCTGAACTGGGCCACGCTGCGGGTCCTCCCGCCTCCGGAGAGCGGCCGATGAGAATCCGGCTGCTCGACGATCTGCTCGGCTTTCTCGGGCGCGGGACGAAGCCGAGCGAGGCGCTCCCCCTCCTCTCCGAAGCCCTTCTCTCCGGCCGCGGCGAGGCCTCGGGAGTCGCCCTCGCTCGCGAGATCCTGAACGCCTATTCCCGCCTCTCGCCCGACGAGAGGCTCGGATTCCTGAAGCTGCTCGGCGACCGCTTCGGTGCCGACCGGTCCCGACTCGAGCCCGCGATCTCTGCGTTCCGGACCCGCCCCGGGCCGGAGACGGCCGCGGAGCTTCACGCCGCCTCGGCACCGCGGCGGGACGAGCTGCTCCGCCGCCTCAATCACGCCCCCGGCGGCACGCTGGCACTCGTCCGGATGCGCGAGGACCTCGTTGGCCGGCTCGCGAGCCATCCGGAGCTCTCGACGCTCGACGGCGATTTCGTCCGCCTCTTCTCGTCCTGGTTCAACCCCGGATTTCTCGAGCTCCGGCGGATCGACTGGACGACCCCCGCCCACGTCCTGGAGAGGATCATGCGGCACGAGGCCGTCCACGAGATCACGAGCTGGGACGACCTGCGCCGCCGCCTCGAGCCTCCCGACCGGCGCTGTTTCGCATTCTTCCACCCGGCCCTCGTGGACGAGCCACTGATCTTCGTCGAGGTCGCGCTGGCGGACGACATCCCCGAGGCGATCTCCCCGCTCCTCGCCGATGGCCGGCACCCCCTCGAGCCGAGCCGGGCGACGACGGCGGTCTTCTACTCGACGTCGAACTGTCAGGAGGGGCTTCGCGGGATCACGTTCGGTCACTTCCTCCTCAAGCGGGTCGCCGAAGCTCTGAGGCGCGACATCCCGTCCCTCAGGACCTTCGTCACCCTCTCGCCGATACCCGGGTTCTCCCGGTGGCTTCGGAAGGAGCGGGATCAGGCGGCGTCGCGGTTTCTCTCGACAGAGGAGAAGAGGACGCTCCGGCTGCTCGACGAGCCGGGCTGGCACGAAAGGCCGCAGGCGGCGGCCGCCCTTCGCCCGGTCCTCCTCTCCGCCGTCGGCCGCTACCTCCTTCTCGCCAAGGGGGAGACGGGCCGACCCGTGGATGCCGTGGCCCGCTTCCACCTCGGCAACGGCGCCCGGCTCGAGCGGGTCAACTTTCTGGGTGACGCCTCGCCGAAAGGTCTCAGTCAGGCCGAGGGGTTCATGGCCAACTACGTGTACGACCTCGCCTTGATCGAGAGGAACCACGAGCTTTACGCGAACCGTGGCGAGATCGTCGCGTCGATCAAGGTCCGGAAGCTCCTCCGTCCCGCGCCGCGGAAGAAAGGGTGAGGTTGGAACCATCTCCGCTCCTGCCCGGCACGACCGGCGGCGCCGACCGACTCTTCGGCTCGGTGCCGGCTCGCGCGGCGAGGACGGCCCTCGAGTTCGCCGGCCGCGCCGTCACTTACTGTGACCTCGACGGCCTCTCGGCCCGGTTCGCGGCGGGCCTTTCAGCGAAGGGGATCGCTTCCGGAGACACCGTGGCCATCAGGATGCCGAGCTGTCCCGAGATGGTGGCGGCGATTCTCGGGACGTTTCGCGCCGGGGCCGTCGCTCTTCCCGTGAACCCGACTCTGACCCCGGAGGAAACGAGTCACATCCTGACCGACTCGGGGGCGAAGCTGACCATCGGTAGGACGGACAGCCAGCCCGAGGAGGCGCAGTCCACCTTCGAAGAGATCCTGGGCGGCGCTGCGGAGGGCACGAGACCGCGGGATCGCGCCGGCCACGAGGCGACCGCCCTCCTTCTCTACACGAGCGGGACGAGCGGCAGGAGCAAGGGCGTGGAGCACTCTCTACGCTCTGTGATCTCGAACCTTTCGGCCGTCATGGACCTCTGGAGGGTGACGGAAAGCGACAGGGTCGTGGTCGCCCTCCCCCTCTTTCACATTCACGGCCTCGGGCTCGGCGTCATCGGACCGCTTCTCTCGGGAGCCACCGTCCTCCTCCACGAGCGGTTCGAGGCCCGCCGCGTCGTCTCGTCGTTCGCCCGCGAGGGCGCCACCCTCTTCATGGGGGTGCCGACGATGTACGTGCGGATCCTCGACGAGCTGCGGCGCGATCCGGCCGCGGCGGCTCCCCTCGCGAAAGGGCGGCTCTTCACCTCGGGGAGCGCGCCGCTTCCGGCTCCCGACTTCGAGGCATTCCGTCAGGCGACGGGCCACGCCGTCCTCGAGCGGTATGGAATGACCGAAGCCCTCTTCACTCTGTCGAATCCGTACGAAGGCGAGCGGCGGCCCGGAAGCGTGGGCCTCCCGGTGCCCGGGTGCGAGATCCGGATCGTCGACGAAGAGGAGCGGGACGTCCCCTTCGGCTCGGCCGGTGAGCTTCTCGTGAAGGGGCGGGGCCTCATGACGCGCTACCGAGGCCGGCCCGAAGAGACCGCGGCGTCCTTCCGTGGCGGCTGGTTCGCCACGGGAGACGTCGCGTCGCAGGCGGCCGACGGCTACGTGACGCTCCACGGCCGGAAGGCGCTCGACTTCATCAAGAGCGGCGGCTACCGGATCTCGACGCGGGAGGTCGAGGAAATCCTCTCGCGCCACCCCCGGGTCCGCGAGGTGGCCGTCGTCGGCCTCCCCGACCGCGACCGGGGCCAGCGCGTCGTCGCGGCGGTCACGCTTCACACGGGCCCGGCGTCCGGAGGGGCGTCCGGGCCGGAGACGACCTCGGTCGACGCAGAGCTCGCGGCTCTCGCGGAGTCCTCGCTCGCCCCCTACAAGAGACCCCGCGAGATCTTCGTTCTGGACGAGCTTCCCCGGAACTCCCTCGGAAAGGTGCAGAAACCACTACTTTCGCAGCGGCTCGCGAAGGGATCGAAAGAGGGCTGAGGACCGCGCGGGGGGCGCGTCGTCAGTTCGTCCCCTTCAGCTCCTCCGCGGACTTCTTCCTGACCGCCTCGAACTCGTCTCCCTTGGTCCAGACGGGCATCGCGGCGGCGTTCGCGATCTTCAGGCCGAGGTGGAGGAGGAACCGCGTGTCGGCGACGAAGCCGTCGAAGTTCCACGCCGGCGTCAGGACATCCGAAGGCTGGTGGTAGTCCTTCAGCTCGAACTCCTCCTGCTGCTCGCGCCCCCACCCCTTTGGCTTCCCGATCACGTCAGTGCCCGAATGGACGTACGCTGCCGGAATGCCGACGCGGGCGAAGGAGAACTGGTCCGAGCGGTAGAAGCTCCCCCTGTCCGGGAAGAGATCCGGGAAGACGACGCGCCCCTCTTTCCTGGCGATCTCGTCGATCCAGCCGTCGAGGCTCGATTTCCCCTTCCCGATCTGCGACAGGTCCCGCGTCTTTCCCCAGATGCCGGCGCCGTCGAGGTTGATGTCCGCCGCGATCCGGCCCGCTGGTATCGGAAGGTGGGCCGCGAGGAACCGCGAGCCGAGGAGGCCCTGCTCCTCCCCAGCGACGAACGCGAACCAGACGGTCCGCCTCGGGCGTTCCGGGAGGGAGGCCATCGCCCTCGCGATGGCGAGGACGGAGGCGCATCCCGACGCGTTGTCGAGCGCCCCGTGGTAAATGGCGTCGGTGCCGTTCGGGCCGGCCCCCTTCTTGATCCCGAAGTGATCGTGGTGCGCCGAGAAGAGCACCCCTTCCTTCGAAAGGACGGGGTCGCTCCCCGGGAGCTTTCCGAGCACGTTGCCCGTCATCACCCGCGAGATCTGGTTCCGGAGCGAGATGGAGAGGGCCACGCCGAGGGGAACGGGCCGAAAGTCGCGCTTCTGCGCCGCGGCGACGAGCGCGTCGAGGTCCTTGCCCGAAAGCTTCACCAGGCGCTTCGTCGCCTCCTCGGTCATCCACATCTTGACAGGCACGTCGGCGTCCCCGTCGCCGGGGAGGGCGAAGTTCACGTTCCCCCACGAGCTCTGGACGACCTGCCACGGGTACCCGGCTGACGGCGTCGTGTGAAGGATGATGGCCCCGGCCGCCCCGAGCTTGGCCGCCATGGCGTACTTGTAGTCCCAGCGGCCGTAGTAAAGGCGCGTCTTCCCGGCGAACAGGGACGGGTCGTCCGACGGGTCGTTGTTCAGGAAGAGGAGGACCTTCCCCTTCAGGTCCGCTCCCTTGAAGTCGTCCCACCGGAATTCGGGAGCGACGATGCCGTAGCCGACGAAGACGATTTCGCCTTCGTCGATCGAGACGGCCGGCTTTTCGACCTGCGAGATCGCCACGAAATCGTCCATCGTCTTCAGGTCGATCCGCGAGCCCCCCTTCTCGAGGGTCAGCGTTCCCGGGTTCGTCGTCCTGAAGCCGACGAACTCGACCGGCTGGTACCAGGTCC